>NZ_JBGSXS010000284.1:0-12690 GCF_041751335.1 Aquiflexum sp. | reverse complement strand
ATGACATTTCTTCCTTTTGGTCCAAGGGTTACTTTTACTGCGTCAGCAAGAGCGTCAACGCCTTTTTTCAATCTGTCTCTTGCGATAGTGTCGAAAAACAGTTCTTTAGCCATTTTTTTGTTTTTTTAGGTTTTTGATTGTTTGAAATAGATGATTAAAGGATAGCGAAGATGTCAGATTCTCTCATGATAAGATAATCGTGACCTTCTACCGAAAGCTCGGTTCCGGAGTATTTGCCGTATAGGACGGTATCACCTACTTTTACAGTCAAGGGTTCATCCTTTTTGCCACCACCAACTGCGATAACAGTACCTTTTTGAGGTTTTTCTTTTGCAGTATCAGGAATAAAAAGACCTGATGCGGTTTTTTCTTCAGCTGCAGCAGGTTCTACCAGAACTCGGTCTGCTAGAGGTTTGATGTTCACGTTTGACATAATTATTAAATTTTTAAGGTTAGTTACAAAATCTATAAAGCCCTATTAACATTTCTTGTGCCAAAGGAATATTGCTGAATTTTGCTGACATATAGTCGGGCTGTTTCCGCTAATACTGACAATAAATATTTTTTTGGCTGGATATCTTCTGTCAATTTTTCGCTGACACTTTTAAATGATGTCAGATTTGCTTAAATTTTTTGCAAAGTTTGTTCATATGAAAATTCTATCTGAAAACTGGATTACCGAAGGCTGGATCGACTTCGAATACAAGAAGTATCTCCTGCTAGCTTATTTGAGTCATGTTGGGTCGCAATTTAAGGAAGTAAAGCTGTACCCTCCCTTGGCTGACCTTATTCAACATTACTCAAAACTTAAAAAATTTGAAGAAAACAAAGAACAGATCAAGGCATCATTTCCAAAACTCTTGGAAGGACCTAACTGGAATGCAATGAAAATGAATTTTAAGCCAATGATCGTGGATGATGAAATGATGAAACAATTGGAAGAAATTATCGCATTTTCCTTGCCGCAGATGAAAAATTATATCGAAGATGGCAAAAGTATCTATGACTTTCTTGAACAGGAAATGGAGATTGAACCAATTGGCATTTCGCCTCTTTACCAGAAAGAGGGTTATGCATTACTTTCATTTGACAATTCAAAAGATATTTACATTTACCGCTACAAGATAAATTTGTTTCAGAACAGCATTGATACTTTCAAAGGAATTATGATGCAGCTGATTCAGAAAGTCAGGAGGTCATTGGTCAATACTTTCGAACAAATCAAACTTGATTTGATAAAAACCTATTCGGAACTTCCCAACCCCGCAACTTACAGTATCATTTGTCAGCATCAGATTCCTCTTGAGGAGAGTTTTGTGCCAATCAGTAAAAGAATTTTGCTAAAAAAGGTGGAATAAAAAAGCCCGGTTAGACCGGGCTGAATAATTTTTATTGATCGTCCTCTTCGGGATCTTCCTCATTACTTCCTTCGGTTGTATCTATGGGAAGAAGGCTTTCTGAATCTCCAAATGAAGGGGTTAAAACCTGTTTTCTTGCACTTTCGATATTAGGAGAACTGATTTGGTCAGATTCTGATGTAGCGTAAAATGCTGATGAAGAAAGTGACAATACCAAGATGGCGATGGATAGTACCCAAGTTGCTTTTTCAAGGATGTTTCCTGTTTTGGTTACTCCCATAATCTGGGAAGCACCACCTCCGAAAGCTGCTCCAACACCGCCTTTGGAATCCTGGGCAAGGATAACTAAGACCAACAACACGGCCAATACTACGATAACGCTGATAAGAAAGGTAAACATTTTGATGATTTTATAAATCCAGTTCTTTGATTAAGTCCGTAAAGTAAGTGCTTTTATCTGGAAATTTCACCATTAATTTTTGATAAATTTCTTTGGCCTTTTGCTTTTTGCCCTGCTTCACCAATAATTTGGCGTATGATTCAGAAAGCAAAGTAGGATTGAGATGGGTGCTTTTTTCTGATAGATCATCTTGCTTTTGAAAATCTTCCATTTCTCTCAACGTAGCAAGTTTAAATTCTTTCTTGCTGAAGGCTTTGATGATGTCCAGTTGTTTTTTCTTTTTTTCATCAAGGATTTCCTTTTTCTCCTTCAATTTGATGGTTTCGAGTAACTCATCCTTACTTCTTCTTTTCGGTTTTTTGGGTACCTCTGTTTTTTCTTTGGGGATTTCAGGGAATTTCGCCTTTTTCTTATGAAGGTCTTCCCCCAGTTTTTTGAGTATATCTGCTCTTTCCTGCGGGTCGGCGTCTTTTGTCGGTTCAGGTATCAGTGATTTTTCAAAATCATCCAATTCAATTGATCGTAGACTATGAGGTTTGGATGATTCTAGGCTCTCAAGGTTTTCATCCAGTTTACTTTTTAAAAATCGAAAAGGTGTATCGGACTCAATGATAAGTTTGAGCCATGATCTATCAGGACTGGTAACGGCTGACCAATGTAAAAGCTCCTTTGAAACACCTTTTGTTCTTTCATATTCGAATTTCGCCAATACCACTTTTGGAATCTGAAAATAAGGGAAAGTTTCATGCCATTTGATGAGATGGGTGATATCATCTTTCTGAAGCTGACTGCCTTTTCTTAATATATCAATGAGTTGATGTGTGTTCACTGCGTTTATTTTGAATGGATTCCAATATAATCATTTTTACCAATTAGCGACTGTTGCTGTAAAGATGTCCTGCAGGATCTGATCAAATATCTCTTCGATCAGTTGACTTTCCACTTGCAGAATGGAGGTGGTCCTGGGATCATAATCCTTAAAAAATGAAAAGGATCTTTTAAGGCTGTATTCATCCTCAATGGTATTCTCGTAATCCACCTCAACTGATATGGTAAGGCGCATCTGACCTGCCCTGTCCGGTAAGTTGGGGTCTGGGCTGGAAACCGTAGCTTGAGGGGTAATGGCGTACCTATTTATAGAACCTGAAAATAGTAGGTGTCCACTGTTTCTGACCAATTCAAGTTGAGTGTTTCTCTGATAAAACTCTTTGAGGGATTCTGTAAAGAGCTGTTCCATATTTGCCGGTCCGCCCCCAGAATCATTGAAAAAATTTTCAACTGAGAAAGTCTGAATAAGATCATAATTGATATTGGTGCCTGTGAAGCTATAACTTATCGAGCAGGCATTCAAGATCAATCCCATAAGGGAAATGAAAACAGTTCTTACAAACCTCTTATTCAATATCATATTGTTTGATTTTTCTATATAACGTCCTTTCTGAGATTCCAAGGTCCCCGGCAGCATATTTTCTTTTGTTATTGTGTTTTCTAAGGGCTCTGATGATCATCTCTTTTTCCTTTTTTTCTAAAGAAAGTGAATTGTCATCTTCCTCATGGATAATGTCCTCAATGGACTCGTCATCATAATCATCAATATCCTCTTTGGCATGCTGCTGATGGTCCAATACAAGAGGGAGATTAGAAGACTGAGTGGAAGGTTTTGAATCTTCAAACGACTTTGTTGCATCAAGATCATCAAAAAGAGTTTGATGCTTGTTCATTATATTTGAACTCAGTCCTCCAGTTTGGTAAGTCTCCAAAACAAGTTTTTTCAGGTCATTCATATCCTTTTTCATATCAAAAAGGACTTTATACAGAATTTCTCTTTCTGAAAAATCACTGAACTCTTGGCTTCCGCCTGACTTTGCCAATAATGCCGGAAGCCTTACCTGCTCTTCCGGTAAATACCTTACAAGTGTGGCTCCATCAATTTCTCTCTCGTGTTCAAGTAAAGAAATCTGCTCGGCGATATTTTTGAGTTGCCTGATATTGCCGGGAAAAGGGAATTTCATCAATGCTTTTTTGGCATCTTCATCTAAGGAGACCGGCTTGACTTTATATTTTTCTGAAAAATCAGTTGTGAATTTTCTGAACAGCAAAGCCACATCTTCACCCCTCTCTCTCAATGGAGGAACGTAAATTGGTACGGTATTTAACCTATAGTAAAGGTCTTCCCTGAAGTCTCCTTTTTCGACTGCCTTGATTAAATTGACGTTGGTGGCTGCAATGACACGAACATTGGTTTTTAATACTTTTGAAGAACCTACTTTAATGAATTCTCCATTTTCAAGCACTCTAAGTAGCCGGGCCTGAGTTCCCAAAGGCATTTCTCCGATTTCATCAAGGAAGATTGATCCACCGTCCGTGACTTCAAAATAACCTTTTCTTGCCTCATGTGCCCCAGTAAATGAGCCTTTTTCATGGCCAAACAGTTCGGAGTCAATCGTTCCTTCAGGGATGGCACCACAGTTGATCGCTATGAATTTCCCATGCTTTCTCAAACTGAGGGAATGAATGATTTTTGAAAAGGATTCTTTTCCACTTCCACTTTCCCCTGTAATCAACACTGTCATCTCTGTAGGTGCTGCTTGCATAGCTACTTGAATGGCATGGTTCAAAAGGGGGCTGTTGCCGATTATAGCAAATCTTTGCTTTATACTTTGAATTTCCTGTGCTGTGATCATTGTTGTAATGGGATTTTCAAGAAACTACTTCTCCAAATAATGTTGCTGCAGAGCAGTCAGTGATTTTTACCTTTACATAATCACCTTTTTGAAATTTATTATTGGGAATAATGACAACTTTATTGGCGGAATTCCTGCCTTTCAGCTGTTCCTCGGACCTTTTGGATTTTCCTTCTATCAGAATTTCCTGAATTTTACCTACATCTAATTTATTTCTTTCCAACGAAATGGCACTTTGTTTTTCGATGATTTCGGCCAACCTTCTTTTTTTGATATCTAGTGGAATATCATCTTCATATTTTTTAGCTGCCAAAGTTCCCGGGCGTTCAGAATAAAAGAACATATAGGAAAAGTCGTATTGCACGATATCCATCAATGAAAGCGTGTTTCGGTGTTCTTCCTCAGTCTCGGTGCAGAATCCGGTAATCATATCTGAAGAAATCCCGCATTCTTCACCTAGGATTTCCCTGATTTTGGATATTCTACCTAAGTACCACTCCCTGTCATAGGTCCTGTTCATCATTTCCAAAACCCTTGAGTTGCCACTTTGCACAGGGAGGTGGATGTATTTACAGATATTGTCATACCTTTTAATCGTATACAGCACTTCATCGGTGATATCTTTCGGATGGGAAGTGGAGAATCTCACTCTCAATTTCGGGCTTACTTTTGCCACCATTTCCAGCAGGTGGGCAAAATTGATAAGGGAAGAAACTTGCTCTTCTTTTTTATTAAGCCTGGCTTTGTTGTTTTCTTCCGGGGACCATTTGTAACTGTCCACATTTTGGCCTAAAAGCGTGACTTCTTTATAACCTTTTTCAAAAAGATCTTTGGCCTCCTCAACTATGGAAAATGGATCACGGCTTCTTTCCCTCCCTCTAGTAAATGGTACCACACAGAAAGAGCACATGTTATCACATCCCCTCATAATGGAAATAAATGCACTTACTCCATTGGAGTTAAGCCGAATGGGTGAAATATCAGCATAAGTCTCTTCCCTGGAAAGAAAAGTATTTACTCCCTTATGCCCATCTTCAGCAGATGAAACCAAGTTTGGAAGATCCCTGTATGCATCCGGCCCTACTACCAAGTCTACAATTTTCTCTTCCTCCAGTAATTTCTCTTTCAATCGCTCAGCCATGCAGCCAAGCACTCCTATGGTCATTTCCGGTTTAGACTTTTTAAGCGTATTAAATTGGCTGAGTCTTTTTCGTACAGTCAGTTCGGCTTTTTCCCTGATGGAACAGGTATTTAAAAAGATCACATCTGCTTCCTCAAAATCAGAGGTAGTATCAAAACCGTTTTCCTTCATAATGGATGCGACTATTTCCGAATCCGAAAAATTCATTTGGCATCCATAGGATTCTATATATAGTTTTTTTGACTTTCCGGTATTCTCATCTCCGGTAGTTTTGAAATCACAGGCCTGCGCCTCTTCCGGAGCGATTAAATCAATATCTTTAATAATGTTTTCCATGCTACTCAAATCTTTGAAGATGCGAAATTAACAAAATACGGACAAAATGACAGGTAATGTTTGTGCATTTATTCAGAAGGAATAGAGAATAAAAAAGTCAAGGTTAAAAATCAGATTTCAACCTAGACTTTTATTTGGGGAATAGAAAAGTCTAATTTTGTAATATGCATTCTTGTAAGTAGGATTTTTTTTAAATTAGGAAAAAACGGAAGACAAAAGTAAATCTCTGATCTTCCGTCTTTTTTCTTCTGTTCAAGATCTATTTTAATTTAAGGACAGATTGGATGTCAGTCTCATTGTCAATGATTAATCCAAATCTAGACTTACTGTCAAGAGAACTGCCTACGTTGATTCTATCAATCAATTGAATTCGGGCATCTTCATCTGTGGGTGTAATTCCAAGAATCTTATTCAGTGTTGTTTTCAATAGATATTCATTGGTATCACCAAATGGAAGAAGCCATTTTTGAGTTATTTCTCTGGCCCCAATATTTGGAACGAATCCATTAGCAAAATCAGACTCGCCATTCTTATTGGCATCCCTGAAAACAATCGGTAAAATCCCATAATTATTATCAGGATTGTCTTCATCTTCCAATGGGATTGAACCCACGTTTTTTCCAACGGTAACATCTCCCACCATGAAAATATCCATATAAGGTTTCAATCCATTGACTATCAATTCGCTGGCAGATGCTGTTCTGTTAGAGGTAATTACATAAAGCCTATTATCTTTTAAAATTGGACCAAGATTTTGTGATTTGGTTCTAAACTTTCTGGAAACATTTTTAAAATCATCAAAACCTGATAAAAAGCTATTGTATTGCACTTTTGATAAAATATCATTTTCTCCAACACCGGGAGCGATTAAACTAGCTAGGTTGATTGCACTTGAAACAAATCCACCACTATTGTATCTGAAATCCAAAATGAGATGGTCAATTCCTCCTGACTTGAAATCCCCGAAAATCTGATCCATTTCATTGTCATAAGCATTGTTGGTGCCTGGAGCAAAAAAATGATAAACCACATACCCGATTTTTTCATTATTGAATGTGAAAACTGTATCCATGAAATTAGGGTTTTCGGATAATTCCAAAGTTGTCAGATTCATATGGTCGATGGCAACAAAACCATCTGCATTTGTGTCAAATCTAAATGGAGAAATAGAATGTGGTTCTGATCTTGATCTCAATAATTCTTGGTAATTATCCAAAGTCATCTTTGCCCCATTTATTCTGGTAATCATATCACCTCTTTTAAGTCCGGCTAGATCTGCGGGACTTCCCTTTTTGATGTAAGTCACAAAGGCTACGACATTATTGTTTTGGTTACTTTCTCTTGCTAGTAGAATTTCGTAGCCGGCTTCTTTGGATACTCCTTGGAGACTTTTGAGCAATTCCTGATAATCAGGATAAATAACCGAAAATCTATCCGTTGGTCTAAAAAGTAAAGACTCGAAATATTTTTCAGGCTCGGATGTGATGGCAATTGGCCTACGCATATCTTCCAACCAAAAATATGCCTGATCCATTACCTCCTTGATCCAAGTGTTGATCTTGGCATCCCCTTCCAGAGGTAAAACTTCTTCTTTGTCTTTGCAAGAAGAAAAACTTAATAGGAATAGTAAAGAGACTGATAAGAAGGAAAATAAGCTTTTTAAACTACGCTTCATGACCATGTGTTTTAATAAATTCTGTCAATTTTGACATGAAATATAAACGAAAAAACTATAAGTCTGTTTAAATCAAGATTGAAAAATAAAATCAATAGGAAGTGTTGATGGTAATGTCTGAAGTTTTGCTGTCAAGTAGCTGACCTTTTTCGCACTTGAGCACCCTGTATGGATATTTGCGGAGAAGATCATGGTTGTGGGTAGCCATTAGTATGGCGGTTCCCTCATTGTTTATTTCCTGAAAAAGTTTGAAAATTCCGTCAGCTACATCGGGGTCAAGGTTGCCTGTTGGTTCATCAGCCAATAAAATTGTAGGAGTATTGACCAATGCCCGTGCAATCACAACTCGCTGTTGTTCACCTCCAGAGAGTTGGTGCGGCATCTTAGTGGCAGCATCGCCCAAGCCGACTTTGAGCAAGACTTCTACCATCCTGTTTTTCATTTTGGAATTATCTTTCCAACCTGTAGCTTTCATGACGAAAAAAAGGTTTTCAGCAACTGTCCTGTCAGGAAAAAGCTGGAAATCCTGAAATACAATCCCCAATTTTCTTCTCAGGTAGGGAACTTCCTTTTTTTTGATCTTCTCCAATTGAAATCCTACAATCTCCCCATGTCCCATTTTGAAAGGAAGGTCAGCGTAAAGAGTTTTGAGAAGAGAGCTTTTTCCACTTCCTGTTCTACCAATTAAAAAAACAAATTCGTCTTTGTCAATGGTGAAGTTTACATCCTGTAGGACCGCTGTCAAACCTTGAAAAATAAAGGCATCCAAAACTTTGATAATGGGTTCTCCTCCGATCTGCATATTATAATTCTAACTTTTGAAGTTTTCCGAATGGCAATTCATTGATCAAAGCTTCCAAAGCTTCTTCTTTTCCTTCCAATCCAAATTTCTCTATATTTTTCATAGGCCTGTCAGCCCTGAAATAGGAGACTAGCACAAAATTCTCATCTCTGATTTGGATGTAGTCTGGTATTTTGGCTTTTCCTTTTACTTTGATGATGTACATGGGAAAAAGTTTTTTCAAGGTTAGTTAATTTCTAATTGTATTACATTAAAAATTACGTATTATTTACAAATACAACGAAGCAAGAGGTCAATGAAGTCTATCAGTGATCTCTTGCTTCTGATTGATTATAATTTATTTGCCTGCTGCTTTGGCATGATCTGCAAGAAATTGTGCCAAACCTGAGTCTGTCAATGGATGTTTTAAAAGCCCTGTGATAACTTTCAATGGGCAGGTCACTACATCGGCCCCAACTTCTGCGCATTTGATCAAATGCATGGAATGTCTAACAGATGCAGCCAAAACTTGAGTGGCGAAGCCATAATTTGCATAAATATTAACGATTTGTTCAATAAGGTCTATACCATCAAATGAGATATCATCCAACCTTCCGACAAATGGAGAAACGAATGAGGCACCGGCTTTTGCAGCCAAAATTGCCTGTCCTGCAGAAAATATCAAGGTACAGTTGGTTCTTATCCCTTCATTGTGAAAATATTTGATGGCCTTTATGCCATCTTTGATCATGGGGATTTTCACCACAATCTTATTGTCGATTTTGGCAAGTTCCTTACCTTCCCTGATCATACCTTCATAATCTGTCGCAATTACTTCAGCGCTGACATTATCATCAACGATATCGCAGATTGCTTTGTAATGCGCCTTGACATTGGCTTCTCCGCTGATGCCTTCTTTGGCCATCAAGGAGGGATTGGTAGTTACACCATCTAAAACACCAAGGTCATAAGCTTCTTTGATTTCATTGAGGTTTGCTGTGTCGATAAAGAATTTCATTGTTTAGGATTTATGGTTTAAGATGTTGACAAAGTTAAATGAATAAAGGGGAATAGGAAGGTTAAAGAATTGTAAAATTACAAAATTTGAGAATTAAATAATTTTGAAAACAAAACCGAAATTCTATTGAATAGATATGGAAGGAGTAAAAAAAGAAGCGGCATCGCACCGCTACGACCGCCTACCCTTGCTTCCTTCCGGACCTGGGGGATTTAGCAGGAGCTGGTCGTGCCGCTAGGCAGCAAAGGTATATCAAAAATCATCCTTTGCAAACCTTACAGCCCAAATGCATGAAAAAATTATATAATAATCTCAATGTCAGATAAAAATACCTTGGCAACGTTTTTGTACATATTTTACTGAAAAATAAAATAATATTATGAAAAAATCACTCATATTAATCTCAACACTCTTTTTATTGGGTTCGTGCGCATTATTTGGACCTATTCCAGAGTTTACTAAAGGGATGTCCGAAAGGAAATTTCTGAGGCAAAATAAAGAAGCGGTCCTAAGTGGAATAAATGGTGATATCATCACATATAGGGTGAATAGGGGAGATAAATTTTACGTTCTTGCCACATTTGAAAACAACAAATTGATTTCACTTGAAGAAAGAGAAGCTTTTCCGGCATGGATGGATAATAGACCTGTCGATGGTGATGGTTCAAGAATATATCTTGAATAGTAAATTTGAGTTGGTCACTTCAAAAATCCGGTCTATTGAAATTCCAGGTTATTTTTAAAAGTAATTGTCAAAATCAACAAGGCGAAGAGTGCTTGTCAATAATAAAAATATTTCGCTAAGTTTACAAAGTTCAGGTAACATCATTAGCCCAATATTATGCCATGAGGAAATTCATTTCCTATCTGTGTCTCGCTGTAATACCCATTATCGGCCTCTCCTGTATCTCCAATAAAAAGGTTATTTACTATCAAAATCTTGAAGGAAACAAAGCTATTTCGGATGGGGAATTGATCAGCTATGAATTACCTGAATACCGGCTTCAGTTCAATGATATCATTGATATTCAGATACAAACGGTAGAGGATATTTTGGAAAAAGGGTTTTCCTCTAAAATCCAAAGTGAAAATAACAATGCCATTTTCGGTCAAATAGCCCAATCGGGAGGTGATGTTTACTACATGACCGGTTACACTGTCGATAAAAGCGGTTTTATAAGAATGCCCCTATTAGGGGAATTCAAAGTCAATGATCTTACTTTAGATGAGGTGCGTATATTGGTAGAGGAAAAAATTGGAGCTTATGTTACCTCTGAAATTTTCGTTAGGGTAAAATTGGGCGGAATCAGGTTTTCATCATTAGGTGAATTTAGAAGACCTGGTAAGTATGTAGTCCTTCAGGATAGGTTGACCATATTCGAAGCTATTGCCCAAGCCGGAGACCTAACTGCTGTTGCAAAAAGAAATGAGATATTATTGGTCAGACAGTACCCGGAAGGAACAAGGTTGCATAGGATCAATCTCAATGACCGACAGATTGTACAGACGCCATTTTATTTTATTCAACCCAATGACCAAATCTACGCAGAACCCATGAGGGCCAGGCAAATCGGGGCAGGAGATAGTTCAGCACAATCTGTAGCATTGATCATTTCTTCAATCACCGCAGTTGCTTTGATCTTAAGCATTATTTTAAGGTAATATGGATTCAAATAAACCTTTTCCTCTTTTTACAGACCCTTTCTTACCTCCCCATGAGGATGATGTCGAACTAAAAGTGGTTTTGTTCAATTACCTGAAATATTGGCCTTTTATTTTATTGAGTGCACTCATCTGTCTTTTTGGAGCTTTTTTATTCAATAAATATGCAACTCCGGTTTACAAGGTGGAGTCCTCAGTGATTGTTGCCGATGAGCCACAGGCATTAGGAGCTGATTTATTTGATGCAGTCGGTCTATTACCTATCAAAACCAATGTGGAAAATGAAATAGGTATCCTAAAGTCCTTTTCATTGGCAGAAGAGGCAATCTCAGCATTAGGACTTGATGTGTTTTATTTCTCAGAGGATTTTTTTATCAGTATGCAAATCTATTCCAATCCCCCAATTTATGTCGATGTGGACTGGAACCACTTTCAAGCTGTTTCAGGTAAAATCAGCATTGAGGTATTGGATAATGAGCAGTTTGTCATTGATTGGGAAGAAAGTGAATATGATGTATTCAATCCCTCTGATCCTTTTTACAAGACGCTGAGAGCAGATCTTCCTGACATTAAAGATTCCTATATCTTTGGGGAGACAGTTGAATATGAAATTTTGAAGATTAAAGTTGAGAATAAAACAGCAAAGAAAGGAGATAAGTTATTGATTCAATTGATGGATACACCAACTTTATCTCTTTTCCTCAGGGAAAATATAAGTGTGTCCCCTATCAATAAGCAGGCTTCTATTTTGAATATCTCATTTGAAACTCCCGTCAGAAAAATGGGAGAGGAATACCTCAATATGTTGATGGAGGTTTATCTCCAAAGAGAATTGAAGGAAAAAAACAGGGCAGCGGAAAACACTATCCTGTTTATAGAAGACCAATTGAGCGGGATTTCCGATTCATTGGCATTTTTTGAGGGAAACCTGGAAAGATATAGATCTGAAAACAGGACATTTAACCTCAGTCAGGAAGGTACCCAGATTTTCAGCCGGTTGCAGGAACTTGAAAAGGACAGATCCCTGGCTGAGATCAATCTGAAATATTTTCAGAGTTTGCAGAATTACATCAACAATGACAATGTTCAGGACCTAATGGCTCCATCCATATCGGGTAGTACAGATCCATTGCTCCAGAATCTGGTAGTAACATTGAGTGAATTGCAAGCGGAGAAGTCGCGGTTATCCTTTAATTTTTCGGATCAGGCCCCGGCAATGAGAGAGGTCAACAACCAAATCAGGAATACCAAAAAAGCATTACAGGAAAATGTCACTTCTTTTATTCAGAACACCAATACTTTTCTCACTGAAATCAATTCTCAGATCAGAAAAGTGGAAAGAGAAATCAATGTGTTGCCTGAAACAGAAAGAAGATTGTTGGGAATACAGAGGAAATTTACCGTCAATGAAAACATCTATTTGTACCTGCTCCAAAAAAGAGCCGAATCAGAAATTACAAGGGCTTCCAATATGCCCAAAAACGCTATTTTGGATTTTGCCAGGGCAGGGCAAAAACCTGTATTTCCAAAAAAAGTCATTAACCTGATCATCGGTTTTTCTATTGGGCTGTTTTTTTCAATTGGATATATTACCATCAGGGATTTTTTGAACACCAAGATTGAAGATCCTAAGGA
>NZ_JBGSXS010000283.1:0-10212 GCF_041751335.1 Aquiflexum sp. | reverse complement strand
GAACACAATATTAAGAAAACATCTTTTTAGATTTTATATTTATTTAGATTAATTCTATTTAAAAATTTCTAATGATAACCATAAAATTTATTTATGACTGATAAAGATTCATTTCTAGTGGCTGTTGATTTTCAAATGGTGCAATTAGGATGGCATTTCAAAAGAAACCCTGCAATGAAATTGAAAGTGTCCGGCACCCCGGTCTTCCCTCCCTTTAACAGTAAAATATCGGATAATTGGCAAAGAATAAGATAAATACTTTAATTATTATTTGAAATAGATTGGTTGATAAATTGTTGGCTCAACTCATCCGAATCCCCATATTGCAGGCGGAGTTCTGCCAGTCTTTTTTGCAACATTTTTTGTACTTCAGCATATTCAGGCTTGTCATAGATACTATTCATCTCTTGCGGATCAAGCTTAAGATCGTACATTTCCCATTCATCCACGTCATGATAGAAATGGATCAACTTATACCTGTCTGTCCTCACGCCATAGTGCCTTTTGACATTATGGGGCCCGGGGTATTCATAATAGTGGTAATAGATCGCATCCCTCCAAGGTACGCTCTTGCCTGAGGCAATGGCACGCCAGGATTTGCCCTGCATGTCTTCCGGAATATCAACGCCCGCAAAATCAAGAATAGTTGGCGCATGGTCTAGATTAAGTACCATTTCCATAACCTCTGTGCCTGCTTTGATTTCCTTTGGGTACCTGACGAGTAAAGGAGTGCTTAGAGATGGTTCATACATAAACCGCTTATCTTACCAGCCATGTTCTCCCAGATAAAACCCCTGATCCGAGGTGTAAACTACTACTGTATTGTCCAAAAGCCCTTGCTTTTCCAGGTAATCCAATACTTTACCAATACCGTCATCTACTGATTTGACCACTTTGAGATAATCCCTGAGATAGCGATGATACATAAATTTTGCAAGTTCTTCACCACTTGGCAATTCATTTAGAGATTTTTCAGCTGGGCCTCCAAGGCCGAGAAATTTTTCGTTAGCAGGGCCATATACCTTGTTCCAGGCAGCCATTTGCGCTTCGCTCATTCTTTCAAAAGGTGCAGGCAGACGGCTTTCCTCTCCGGTGAAAGGGTTTTCCTCAAATTTCATATCCCACCCCCAAAACATATCATTGACTATCTCCATTTCCTGTTCCCTGGCAGCGCTGCCTCTTCCCTGGTAATCATCAAAAAAATTGGAGGGTAATTCGAACTCCCGGTCTTCATAGAGGTTCAAGTATTTCTCCTCAGGCATCCAGTTTCGGTGGGGAGCCTTGGTGTGGTAATTTATGGAAAAAGGTTTACTGCGGTCCCAGTCATTTTCCAGCCAATCCATCACAAACTGCGGTATCAATGCCTCACAGTGCCCCTCAAACTTCAATTCCTCCTCTCCATTTTTTATGAATTCAGGGTTGTAATAATTTCCCTGTCCGGGCAAAGTCAGGGAGTAATCATATCCTTGGGGTTTGCCATTGAGGTGGATTTTCCCGATTAGCGCAGTCTGATATCCACTGGCCTGCAGTAATTTTGGGTAGCTTGACTGATCCCAACCAAAGGGCCCCACATTATCTATTTTACCATTAATATGGCTGTATTTGCCTGTAAGCAGAACTGCCCTACTTGGGGCACAAATCGAGTTGGTGACAAAGCTGTTTCTAAAAAGTGCACCTTCCCTGGCCAGGCGGTTCATATTTGGGAAATAGACAGTATCCAAAAGCCCCTGTCCATAAGCATGGAGAGCCTGTTGGGTATGGTCATCTGTCATGATGAAGAGGATATTGGGTCTTTTTGCCTCCTCTTTTTCAGTACAGCTACTGAAAAAGAAGATAGCAATCACAATTTGGAAAATGGCTTTAAATAATTTTTTCTGCCTCATATCTAAAATAAATTCATTTCAATTCCTCATCAGGAATCGCCATGGTGTGGTTGGCCAAAAGGAGATATTTGCCATCCACTTTGGCATAGGTCCTCATAAAATGGTAAGTCACAGGACTTGGCCCTCTATCTACCACAGTAATCCCACTCACCACTCCGGTATTCCCAAAAATCACTACAGCATGATCCCGGGATACCCTGTCCTTGGTATTATTGGGCTGACCATCCCGGATACGTTTCGCTTGAGAAACTACAGCTTCTTTTCCGTCAATCAGACTGGCATGATTGTGAACCCAGACAAAATCGCCTGCCAGAAGATTTTCCAAAAATTCCACATTGGATTCTAAAAGGGCCTTTTCCCAGCCCATGTCCAGTTCCAAAAGCTTTTGATGATCCTGTGACTGGGCCACTAAGGTCATTGTAAGCAAGCAGATGATAAATGAGGTTGCAAATGTTTTTTTCATGGTTTTTTGCTTGGTAATTGGTACATTGTACTTTGTTCAATATTCCTGTTTCTCGTTTCTTTAAAAAGACCTTCGAGGTTCAAAAAAAAACCTCAAAGGTCTCGCATCTTTTTTCTAAAATCTCGTCTCTCGGTTCTCGCCTCTTGGCAATTTCATCCTTCCTCCCTCATCCTTCATCCTTCAAACTCATTTCTCCATCGGATGCTCCTTCAACAAGTCTGCCGGTGAATAAAACCCTTTCCTATCCGCCACTGAGGCCCTGACCTCTTTCACCTTTTCCGGTCTGATGGCAGAAGCTTGGTTTCCAAAGGAATTTCTCACATAAGTCAGTACTGCGGCAATCTCATTGTCATTGAGCATTCCTTCGTAAGGCGTCATTGGCACTTGACCTGGATATTCCCTTCCCAAAACTTCTATAGGACCCAACAAACCTTTCAGTACCAATTTGATCAGCCTTTCTTCACTGCCCAATACCCAAGGCGTACCTACTATAGGCGGGAACAAAGAAGCAGAAAGTCCCCTTCCATCTGGCTGATGACAGGTGCTGCAGTAACCATCCCTGTTGTATATTTCTTTGCCCATATTGAACAATTCCAAATCACCACCTGAGAGATTGGATTTGATGTCCTCTTCTTTTTTCTCCCTGACAGTTAGACCATTGACATGTGCAACAGCAGCCTCATGGGCATGCACCATCCAATCATCCAAGGGCATTTTTTCAGCCTCTGCCAAAATCGGCAGTCCTTTTTCCTTTGGTAACCATGATGCTGCTACTATCGCCTCCAGTCTTACTCTTCCATGTTCGTCTTTCACCGCCTCCATCAATAATATATCCTGGTCTTTTACCTGATGTCCAGTATACCTCAAGACCCTTACTGCCGCCGCTCTTGCACGGTAATCTTTGGCTTTCAGCAATTGCTTGAGTAACTCTTGATCCACTTTATTCACTCCCCAAGTCACCCATAATGCCTCTGTCAAATAATGCTCGTATTTGGAATCGTTTTTATCCAGACCTGAGGCCCAAGTTTTGATAGCTGAGCTTACTTCATCCACATTCCTTCCTCTCAACTCTCTCCTTGTTCTGTAGCGTGCCCTGAATTCAGGTAGCTTCAAGTTATCCAATAATTCAAGGATGCTTGCTCCATCAATTTTTGCCGGAGTCACCAATGGTCTGGATGGATAGGTGATTCTGTAGACCCTTCCATGCACATGGTCGCGAAGTGGATCCCGAGCATTGTGCTGCATGTGACCAATGAGGACATTGTGCCAATCGATAAAATACAAAGACCCATCAGGAGCAAATTCCATATCTACCGGTCTGAAATTCCTGTCTGTCCCTTTGACAATATCATGTCTGAACTTGGTGGTAAATCCTGTTCCCTTATCAATCATTTGGTGTTGCTTCATGCCCAAAAACCCGATGGTATTGGCAATCAACATATCGCCTTGGACCTCATCGGGAAAATGTCTACTGGATACAAATTCCAAACCGGAAGTCGGCCGGACTCTTTGGGATTCTTCTATCAGATTTTGGGATTTGTGGGTCGCTTCTCCATATCTTGGAAATACAGATCCCGGCATCATCCACCTTACATCCGGACCTGAAGTTTCAGCAAAGAAATTTTGTCCCCAATCGTCAAATGCGATACCCCATGGATTGGGAATGGACAATTGCGCTGTTCTTTCCAAATGACTTCGTAAAGGATTGAATCTGTAAAAACCACCATTGGTAGCCCTGACGGGGCCATAGGAAGTTTCTACATTGGTATGCAAAAAGACCCCCTCTCCCATATAGATCGCACCTGAGGGATCCGCAGCAAAAGCTGAAATCACGTGGTGTGTATCGTGGTCATCAAACCCGCTCAAAAGTATCTCAACCTTATCAGCTTTGTCATCGCCATTTGTGTCAATTAGTACCTTAAGATTTGTCCCTTGGGAAACATACACCCCTTCCGGCGCAATTTCAAATCCCATGGGCAGATGAAGCCCATCTGCAAAAATCGTCTGTTTGTCCGCTTTCCCATCGCCATTGATATCTTCCAAAATAATGATTTTATCATTTGGCTTGCTGTCACCTGGTTTGTAATGAGGATAACTTGGACAGGTAGCAACCCAAAGCCTTCCTTTGTTGTCAAAACTCATCTGAACCGGATTGGCCATATCCGGGAATTCAACCTCAGAAGCAAAAAGCTCTATTTTATATCCCTCAGGGACTGTCAATGTGTTTAAGGCATCTTCTCCATATAGATATTCCAAACTACCATTTTGTTGCGGATTGAAATTGGTTTCGACCGGAGGAAGATCCCTTGTGCTTTTATCTGCAGCTGCCAAATCCATTTTCTCACCTTTGGCACCTTTCCAAATTGCCTCATCTCTGATTGCTGTCATCTGACGTATTTTCTCCAGTTCAGCAGGATAATTATCAGGCCCAAATGGATTATAACGTCTTCCATATACATGGACGCCATTGGGTGATTTGTAATCATTGTGCCACATCCAGTTTTTTTCCATGACCATATCATGGATCAATTCCCGATGCTCCTCGGCTTTAGCCTTAACCTTTCCAAAAACTTTATCAGCCAATAAAACAGCTAGCATTTTATAACCCTCCTCATTCAACTGTGAACCATCAATTGTCAAAGGTACTTTGGATGAATCGTACCATTTTTTGGAAGGTTCAAAAGCATCCACAAAAAGCACTTGGTTTTTTTCCGAAACCTCTTGCATGGCTTTGGTGTACATGGCAAGGTTTTCATTTTCCCTTTTACCATTCGGCAAATCTCTTAGACCGGAAAGATCCTCAAATGCTATTGGCGAAATAATCGCAAGTTTAGGTGAAGAGGTTCCATTATAATTTTGTCTAAGGGTATGTTTGATAAAAGCATCCAACTCGGCTTTGTAATTATCAAGCCCATCTTTTCCCTGAAAAGATTCATTGTAGCCAAAAAATGCCAAAATGATATCTGCTTCATGTCTTTCCAACCATTGATCAGGAGTTTCAAAATGCCCCTCGGACCCTGAATTATTGGCATATTCTGTCTGAAAATCTTCAGCCCCGGGAAATGCCCATGGAGATACCCTTCCCGAATGAGGTCTAAAACCGGGTGTATTGCCGGCATCAGCCATATTGCGGATAAACAACAGACTATCGGGAAACCTGACATGCATTTCTGTTTCAAATGTTCCATATTCCATCATAAGTGAACCAAGATTATTTCCGACAAGCATGATGTGGGCTCCTTTTTGGAATTCCAAAGACTCATCTTGGCTACATTGGAATGCAGTCATCGAAACCAAAAATAAAACAGCCATCCTGATGATGTCACTGATTTTGATTCCTGAGGGATTTATTGTTTTCATAAGATATTTTTAGAAAGAACAGTGGGTATCTGTTCAATTTGATCCAAAATGTTAATGTCGAAGATTCTTATTTATTAAATATATGCTGTCCTGCATTATCCTGTTTGGAAAGTCATAAAAGGTATAAACAGGAAAATGAATAAGCAAATCAGAAAATGGTTATCGGTAAAAAGATTATTTGGTGAACAAAACCCCCTACAGTACAGGACACTTTTTTGATTAAAACAAGAGAAAATTATAATTGGACTATTCAATTAAATTCACTTAAATTTTCAAATGGTTTCAGACGGCTTATGGTTTTGGCAGTTTTTGGGAAGACTACATCCTATGATAGTCCATTTCCCTATTAGCTTGTTACTTTTTGCAGCATTTCTCGAGTTATGGACGATAGGTCGGCCTGATTCCAAGTTAAAGCCCGGCATCAATCTTATGCTCAAAGCAGGAATTTTTAGTGCATGGCTTTCTTTATTATTAGGTTTATTACTGGCAGGAAATGAGGGTATTTCAGGAGAGTTGGTGGAAAAGCACAGATTGATAGGGATTTTAACAGGTGTTGGGAGTTTGCTGATCCTCATTTTTCTCCATCTATCCAATAAGCAACAACGCTTTCTCAAATGGTTTAGGGCTTCCTTGTTTCTGACAGCTTTATCAGTAATTGTTACAGGTCATCTTGGTGCTGCTTTGACACATGGAGAAAATTATCTAACCGAAACTTTTCCTTGGACAGCATCCAATAATTATCAGACCCATAGCTTTGAATTGACAAGATATGGAGATATCTCAACCGGATTAAGTACTGAAAAGGAAATCCAACTGATCGGAGAGGTAAGGACCATATTGGCACATAACTGCTATAAATGCCATAGCGGTGCCAAGGTAGAGGCAGATTTAAGACTGGATTCCAAAGAAGCTGTTTTCAAAGGGGGTGAATCGGGAGAAATCCTGAAGGCCGGAAACGCATCTTCCAGTGAGATCATTAGGAGAATAAGTCTTCCCAAAAGCCACAAAGATGTAATGCCTTCAAAAGGTAAACCTCTGAGCAAAGATGAAATAGCTCTTTTGGGTTTTTGGATTGATCAAGGCGCACCTTGGCCTGATGAAGCAGAAAACCCGAGTATTTACAGGGTAGCCAAAATGGAACCCCGTAAACCCAATCTCCCAAAATCTACCGAAGGTTTAGAGAACCCAATTGACTTATGGGTGGACCAGTATTTCAAAGAAAACGGGATCACTTGGCAGCAAACTGTGGACGACAGGACCTATCTCAGAAGGATATATTTGGATGTGATAGGATTGGTACCCTCACCTTCAGATTTGGAGCGTTTCTATTCGGATGACAGACCCGACAAAAGAGATATTTGGCTAAGAAACCTATTGGAACGCCAAGATGACTATGCCCAACATTGGTTGACTTTCTGGAATGATGTCCTGAGAAATGATTATACAGGTACAGGCTATATCACCAATGGCCGGTACAACATCACCGATTGGCTTTATAAGTCTCTTCAAGAAAACAAACCTTACCACCAATTTGTCAAAGAACTTTTGAATCCCACTGCGGAATCCAAAGGGTTTATAGAAGGCATTAAGTGGAGAGGCACCGTCAACGCCAGTCAGAGGACAGAAATGCAGGCTGCCCAAAATGTCGGGCAGGTGATTTTAGGACTAAACCTCAAATGTGCTTCCTGCCACGACAGTTTTATATCAGATTGGAAATTGGAAGAAGCTTATGCATTTGCCAATATTTTTGCGGACAGTACCCTAGAAGTCAGCCGTTGTGAAATCCCAACCGGAAAAATGGCAGGCACCAAAATCCTCTGGGAGGAATTAGGTGAAATCGACAGCACTGCCACGCGTCCTGAAAAACTCCAGCAATTGTCAGATTACCTCGTGCAACCTGCCAACGGCCGAATGTACAGGACAATGGTCAATAGAATTTGGAAACAAATGATGGGAAGAGGCATAGTGGAACCCGTGGATGAAATGGACAATGAACCTTGGAGTCAGGATTTGTTAGATTGGTTGGCCTCAAAATTTGTGGAAAAAAATTATGACCTCAAAGAGTTGATTTATTTGATTGGATCATCCAAAATTTACCAGTCCGGTTCCATAGGCATTAAAAGTCCTGACCTCCTTTATTCAGAAGATTATAAGTTTAATGGAATGGTTCGAAGGAGGCTGACAGCGGAACAGTTTTCAGATGCCATTAGCCGGATTTTTTATCCTGTCTTTGAAGAAAAAGATTTGAAATATAGACCCAACCAGCTTTTGACGGAACAAAAGCCTACGACTGAATTTGCCAGAGCATCCTTGGTAGCTAACAGCAGTTTTCTCACCGCCATGGGCAGACCCAACAGGGAGATTGTCTCTACAAGCAGGGATCCCCAAGCCAATCTGCTGCAATCCCTTGAACTAACAAATGGAGAAAAGCTCAATGATGTCCTTAAAAAAGGAGCAGAATATTGGAAAGAAAAATACCCATCAAATGATGTTATTATTCAAGAAGTTTTTGCCCAAACGCTTAACAGAAAACCAAGTCAAAAAGAATTTCAAATTGCCATAGCCGCATTGGGAGATCAACCTGAAACAGATAAAATACAGGATTTATTATGGGCGGTTTTATTACTTCCTGAATTCCAGTTAATTTACTGAACCATGAAAAACAACCTGAACAGAAGAGATTTTCTGAAAAAAACAAGTGCTGCCACCATCGCAACGATGGGCTTGGGAGCACCGGTTGCAGGACTGTTTTCTTCCTGCAACTCCCAAATAACCATCCCTTCCACAGCCGATACAGTAATCTTATTGTTTATGGCCGGAGGAATGGCCCATACAGAAACCTTTGATCCAAAAAATTATACTCCCTATAGGAAGGGAATGGAGTCAAATGAGGTGTTAAGTACTTTCCCTTCTTTTCCCACGGCTTTGGACGGGATTTCTTTTTCTGAAGGTCTGGAATCCATAGGAAAAATCATGGATAAAGGCACCTTGATCAGGTCATATGTGGCCGCGGACTTGGGACATATCCTTCATACCAGGCACCAATATCACTGGCACACCTGTTATGAACCTCCACAATCTGTGGTGGTTCCACATATCGGTTCTTGGATTTCCAAGGAGTTGGGACCTCTTAATCCTGTCATTCCGCCATTTATCAATATTGGACAAAGGTTTACAGTTGGTGAAGGAGAAGAACTAAAAGCCTTCCACAGTGCCGGTTTTTTGGGAAGTGAATTTGGGCCTTTTTTAATTCCTGACCCAACTACCGGACTGGAAAGTGTCAGGCCTCCTGTGGGAATGTCAAACAGCAGGTTTGAAGCAAGAAACCAACTCTATGAAAACCTGGTCAAAGAAAGTGCTATGGGTGAATTTGGCAGTGACTATCAAAAGGAGTCACTGAAAAGATCCATGGAACAGGCCTATATGTTGCTGAATTCCCCGGAAGCAAAGGCCTTTGACCTCAGTTTGGAACCTAAGGAAAGCTATGATATTTATAATACAGGAAAATTTGGCCTTGGCTGTCTTTTGGCCAAAAGGCTGGTAGATCAAGGTGCAAGATTTATCAGCGTGACAACCGAATACGAACCTTTCTTTGGCTGGGATACCCATGACAATGGCCATACCCGATTGAAGGATATGAAAAAAATGATCGATGCGCCTATAGCCCGTTTGATACAAGATCTGGATGAAAATGGAAAATTGGACCGCACTTTGGTCATTGTAGCAAGTGAATTCAGCAGGGACATGCTGACAGAAGGAAGGCCTGAACTCAAAGTACTGGATCAGGTAGAAGTTCCTGACATCATCGAGGATATGAAGAATTATGGAATGCACCGACACTTCACAGATGGTTGTTCCATTTTACTGTTTGGAGGCGGGGTGAAAAGAGGACATGTGTATGGAAGAACCGCAGATGAAAGACCCTGTAAGACAGTAGAAAAACCCATTAAAATTGATAGCATTCATCAGACGATTTACCATGCCTTGGGCATATCACCCGATACAAACTATGAAATCGAAAAAAGACCATTTTACACAACACCTGATGGTCACGGTAAAGCAGAATTGGAGTTATTGGCACAAAGCTAAAATCCCATAGTAGGGGATTATTGCCTATGAATGGTTTTCTAATCGGTACGATTTATCTTAACTTGAAAATCCTTCTAACAAAGAATATTTCTTAAATCATTGTCATCAATTTACCTAAAAATTCCAAAAAATATGTTCACAAAACTTTCAATTGGCAAACCTCTGATTATAATACTTTCGGTTTGTCTGGTACTTTCCTGTGGAGAAAAGGAAAAGCAAGAAGAAACCCTAAATCCGAAATTGGATAAATTAAAATTGATTTCCGGTTTTAAGGCAGAGCATATCTATAGCCCTGGTGAAAATGATCAGGGATCTTGGGTGGGAATGACATTCGATGACAAAGGTAGAATGATCGCCACAGATCAGTATGGAGCAATCTATAGACTTGAAATCCCGGCGATCGGATCCGAAGATCTT
>NZ_JBGSXS010000282.1:0-9090 GCF_041751335.1 Aquiflexum sp. | reverse complement strand
AAAAGAAAAGAACCTTTTTAATGAAATTGGACTCGACGGAATCCTACCGGCACCGTTACATTCCCAGCCAAGCGATGGTCTGGCGGTGGAAGACCTGATGAAGCTTATCGACAGTCTCCCTTCAGGCTATAGAACGGTTTTCAATTTATATGCCATTGAAGGTTATTCCCATCATGAAATAGCTGAAAAACTTCGGATCAGTGAAAACACCTCCAAATCACAATTGAGCAGGGCTAGAGGTCACCTGCAAAAGATGATCAAAAACAAAACAGACGAATCCATTTCCCACATGATGTGTGTGTGAAAAACTGGTGAATTCAATTGAAAAATTACTCATGAGACCTACTTTGATTTTTCCCGAACATATAACCCGGGGAAATAATGCATATTCTGCATTGGATTTTGGAATAAAAGGGGGTATTACCCTTAAAGAGGAAGTAATTGAATCCGGGATTTTAAATATGGATCATAAAAATAAAACTAAGGGGTCATCTGAAAACGCAGATTAAAAAAAGTAATTCTCTCGATACAGCTTGCCACAATCTCCTTAAATCAGAACTTGATCTAACAAAAAGAGGTTGTGAATTTTTTTTTACCTTTTTAAAAGTTGGGTAAAAAATTACCCAAAATGTGGGATTTTTGCTTGAACCAAAATAAAACCCTCATAGGTATAAGGATAAATACTTTTAGAAATCTTTGAATTTTAACGCTTAAAAGGGTTTTTTTAACTTTCAACCGAAAAATTATCAAACAGGTATGCATATTGTAATTATTAGATTACAAACCAATTAAAAAAATTCAACTGATTATGAAAACAACCAAGATGATGATTGTAAGCGGCGCATTGTTCATGATGATTTCATGCGACAATACTGAACGCGATAATGAAAGGAAAGAAGCAAAAGATGATCTCAAAAGCTTTGTGGACTCAGTAGATAGAGTAGCCGACGAAAGAACGGATCATAACTGGACGGACCTGGACCGTAGGTATTCAAATCTCGAGCAACGCGCAGAAACTGCCTATATGAATGCTGAAGAGGAGGATCTTGAAGATTTGAGAGAAATCCAAGTCAAGTATGAAGAGGCCAAAATTGAAGGTAAAAAGAAAGAGTTTGAGATGAATGAAAAATCAGAAATGCATCTTTCAAGGGTGGAAACTTGGAGAGAAAGCAGAACTACATCTGCAAATAGAAATACCTCCGAGGACATAGATGATACTGTGAAGGAAAGTATTGACTGGTTAGAAGATAATTTTGAAAAACTGGGAAACGATATAAGAGCAAGATACGAAAGGATCCGTGCTGATGTTAAGCCGAAGGACGGATGATAGCTGGAACTGGGGGGATACCACTAATAAAAAAGCTTGTTCCAGCTTTTCGGCCAGCTTTTTTAGAGATTGTCAAAAATTATTAGCTTAGCAATTTCACTTCTTGAAATCCCCCCTGTTCACTGTCAAAATGCTTCTTTATTCTAATTGCAATATGGCTAGTCTCGTCGTTGCATAACTTAAATTCAAAACCAAAACAGGTTTTAAAAGCTATGTTATGTCATTTGAAGGAGCGCACTATATCGAAGGCAATTTTCTCCATCTCTGCATATATAGAATTAATCAATCCACATCCAAAACCCCCAACGCAAACCTCAAAATCACTTCCTGAAAATACAATGTATAGAGTGATTGGGCATAATCCGATTGGGCAGTGACCAATTGTTGATTGGCTTGGGCCAAGTCCACAAAATTGGACACCCCTAACCTGAATCTTTCTGAAATTGCCCTTTGGGCTTCTTCAGCAGCAGACAGTTGCACCTTGGTGGTTTCTTCCCTCTTGATGGAGGCTTTGAAGTTTTCGTAGGCCAGTTTGGTTTCTTGAGTTACTCTTCTTTCGAGTGCTGATTTTTCAAGTTGTTGATTTTGTAGATTCACTTTGCTTCTGGCTACAGCCACCTTATTATCGAAATTATTGAAAATCGGGATATTCAAAGAAATACCATAAGCCCTTCTTGGAAAAATCGTGAGAAATTGATCCCTGATACTTCTTTCATCCAAAGAAGTGAAGAATGTATTGTAATTGAAGAAAGCATTGAGTTGGGGAAGCATAGCAGACCTGGAAACAGCCACCATTTTGATATTCCCTTCTTCCAATAGCTGTTGTTGAACAAGATCGGGTCTATTTTCAAAAGCCAAATCATACAATTCATCTAAAGTCCTGCCCATATAGGCACTCTCCATATTTTCCATTTCAACTGACTGTAGTGCAGGAAGTTTATTTGGTCCCAATTGCAATGTTTCCGCAAGAGTCCATAAATCCGTTTCCCATTGAATTTTGGCATTCAAAGCCACTGTCTCCAATCGGGCAACTTCAGACTGTTGGTTATATTGATCAGAAAGTGTTCTCAGCCCTGCTTCTACAAAGCCCTCTATCTGCTCCAACTGTTTTTTCTGATTTTCAAGATTTTCAAGGGCAATACGGTACAATTCTTCATCCAGTAACACCTGAAGGTATTGTTGGGCAATATTGAACATCACTTCCTGCGAGGCCCTTGACAGACCATATTCACCTGCTTCCTCAAAATAGCGGGTTGCTTGTGTATTTTTGATTCTCAACCCTCCATTATAAATCGGCATTTGGGCGTTTGCTCCACCATCAATAATATTGTTGACCTGATTGACTACAATAAGCTGACCTTCCACCTGCTGAAACTGTTGACCTACCGTCTGCAATACTGATGTATTCAGATTCAACCTAGGCAAATGTCCCATTTGAGCAGCACGCTTTTCCATGTGTAGTACATCCTGCTGATTGATGAGGGATTGAAATTGCAGGTTTTGCTTCAATCCGATTTTCACCGCCTCCTGAAAGGAGAGAGGTATAGTGTCCTGTGCCTTAAGTTCACCAATAAAAAGGCCCAAAACCAAGGAAGTAATTAGAATCTTTATCATATCAAATTGCAATGTCCTGATCAATTTTTCCGTCCAGCATTTCTATCAAACGGGTACCATAATCTGCATTTTCCCTGGAATGGGTCGCTTGAATGATTGTGGTCCCTTCTTTATTCAATTCTTTAAATACTTCCATGATTTCCTTTGCCTGAGCAGAATGAAGATTACCTGTGGGTTCATCTGCCAACAATACCCTCGGCTTACCAGCAATTGCCCTAGCAATGCCAACCAACTGTTGCTGACCACCTGACAGCTGTTCTGGGAAGAGATCTTTCTTGGCTACCATATTAAACCTGTCAAGCAGGTCTGCTATGATACTTTTTCTTTCCGATCCGGATACATTCCTATAGAGCAGGGGGGTTTCAATATTTTCATAAACCGTCAATTCATCAATCAGATGGTACGCCTGAAAAATATATCCGAACTCGGATTTGTGAAGTGCCGACCTTTGTCTGTCCTTCATGGCATTGATAGATTTGTCATCAAAAAGATATTGTCCTTCATACTCTTCATCCAACAGACCGATAATATTGAGCAAGGTGGACTTCCCTACCCCGGATGGGCCCATAAAAGTCACAAATTCACCCTGATCGATTTTCAGGTCAATCCCTTTTAGTATAAATACCCGTTGAAACCGGGAATCGATGAATTTATCAATGTTTGTAAGTTGGATCATTTTTTTAAGACGTGAGATTTTAGACTTGAGACGTGAGATTTTAGGCCTTCATGGTGGCTTGTAGGTTTGAGATTCAAAGTGAGATCAAAATATTAGTATAAGTATTTAATTGATGATGGATGACCGATGACCGGTGACAGAATCATCGGTCATCGGTCATCTGACATCGGACATAATCCCAAAGCCATGCCACAAAAAAAAGCCCATAATTGTCCGTATAAGGGCAATTATGGACAGTTGTGGCTAATTTTATCCGAACAACTTTGTTCGCTGGCGGACGATTCAAATCATCCGGGCATGCTTGGTCTTACTTCAATCTTACTTGGTAAGGTCCTAGGGTGCATCTGCAGCAAGTCAACGACCATTTGTCCAAGGTCTTCAATTTGAATTTTCCATGCATCTTTTTCATTCGGTGTATGGTCATTGAAATAAGTGGCTACTGAACCTGGCATGATGGTAGTGAACCTGATTCCGTCCTTTCTCAAGTCTAGCATGGCTGCTTGAGTAAACCCCGTAACACCAAACTTGCTTGCATTATAAGCCGAGCCGCCGGCAAAGAAATTGGTGCCAGCCAAACTTGAAATGCTAATGAAAAATCCCTTAGTGGATTTCAGCGCTTCCACTCCAGCTTTTAGGCTATAGAATACTCCTGTCAAGTTGGTATCTATGGTTTCATGCCATTGCTCCAAAGTTAGGTCCTGAATCGGTGCAAAATGCCCAATACCTGCATTGGCTACTATAAGGTCCAATTGGCCCCATTTATCCAACACCTTTTTTACAGCCTTTGTTTGGGAGTCAAAATCCCTTACGTCAGCCTCAAAGCCAAAGGCTTCCCCACCTCCTAAATTATTGAGTTTTACAGCGGCTTTGTCAGCTGCATCCTGAGATCGGCTTGTAATGGCTACTTTTATTCCTTGTGCTACTAAAGCTGCAGCAATGCCGTATCCTATTCCTTTACTTCCACCTGTGATAAGTGCGGTTTTGTCTTTTATGTTTTCCATGATTATGTATTATTGGATTAATTAAAAATGCTGAACCAAGAAAACTGAATAAATGCCAAAACGGTTCGGAAATATCGAAAAATCAAAGATTTATGAAAGATTTAAGCAAATTGAATTTTAGGAAAAAATCACAGGTGACGTATGAACCTACTTGTAGTCCACCAATGCGCCAAGAATAAACACTACTAGGGTTGAATATATGTTTAAGGCAGCTGAAACACATTCATTTGGAAGAGTGGCTTGGCATTGGTTTGGCCGAGATAAAAACGACCTTACAATAAGTGGCAACGGTGGGGCTTGGAATATTAATAATTACGAAAATCCAAACAATCTTACTTGGAAAGGTCAAAGGATCTGGAATGACAATCATAATTTGCCAATTAATGATTAAGGCTTAAAAATTCATCAATGTTTTCCTTCCAAATTTTTGCCATGAGACTTACACAAATCTTCAATCTAAAATCTAAAATCTACCCTCTCTCCCCACCAACCTATCCATCACCCAATTAGTCCTTGCACCTGAAATTCCTGTACTCGGACATTCACCTTGCCCCAAAAGATCATCAACGACAGTATTGATCAAAGGCTGCTGAATATGATGGGGCAGGTCCACTTGGAAGAGCATGGTTTCTAGTTCATCTCTTTCCAGCACAAATTCTCCCTTACCAAAAGTCTCAAAGCTGATTTTCCCTTTGCTACCATAGATGGTAATTTCGTCTATTTCCGAAACTTTGCATGTGGTGAAACACCAGTTTCCTGTTCCCACTACCCCACTTTCAAAAACAAAACTCCCACAAACAATATCTTCAGCTTTATAGGCTTTTGCCTGATTGCTTGCAAAACCCTGTGCTTTTAAAATGGGCCCAAAAAAGAAATCCAATAAGTCCAATTGATGGGAAGCAAGATCAAAAAAATATCCTCCACCAGCAATCATTGGATCTACCCTCCAGTTATTTTCCAAATGAACCACCACATCCGGAGTTAATATTTGTTTCAAATTAATATGAACCGTCCTGATTTCCCCGATGGAACCCCCATCCAATAATTCTTTTATTTTGACAAAATGTGGTAAAGCCCTCCTATAGTAAGCCACATAGAGAGAAACTCCTGCTGCTTCACAAACAGCTATCATTTCCCTGCATTCCGTAAATGACCTGGCCATGGGTTTTTCCACATAGACAGGCTTTCCTGCTTTTGCACCTAATTTTGTAAGTTCCAAGTGCGCATTTGGAGGTGTGGCAATATAGATGGCATTGACTTCCGGGTCATTTACCAGTTCATCAGCTGATGTATACCATTTCGGAACATGATGCCTCTCTGCATAATCCTTGACTTTTTCCTCACTCCTTCTCATTACCGCTACCAAACGACTATTTGGGATCAGGTTCATAGCGGGAGCAGATTTGACTTCACAAACATTCCCGACCCCAAGTACTCCCCAATTGACAGTATCTCCTTTGATCTTTTTCATAAATTAGATTTCATGCATGTACGCAATGATGCAAGTAAAATGGTAATTAAATATAATTCTTGCAAAAAACTGAATTGTCCAATACATCGGACTTCCGACTTCGGACTTCCAACCTGTTTGTAGTAGAAAATTGGGTTACTGGCAAAGAAGCAAATAACCATTATAAATTTAGAGGTATTAATCATTACATCCCTTCTTTGGGGTCTAAATTATTTGAATGGACAAAAAAAGGTCCCTAATAAATATATCCCTAAATTTGGTTTCATTGATTTTTAAAACATTAATCTAAAAAAATATGAGTAATCTCTCGCCGGAATTCATTTTTGAAAAGATAAAAAAAGACATGGCATTTTTAACTGAATGCTATAAACGAGTATTGATAGACATTGGAGAAGACAAACTCTCTCCATTATTGAACGGAAAACTTAATCAAGAAAAATTGGAAGAGTTGACCGAAGACCTTGAGGAAAAACAAATTCAGTTTCTCAGTATTTATCTCCAATTGATGAATTTGGTTGAAGAAAATGCCGCTGTACAATTCAGAAGAAAACAGGTCAACGAAAATGGAATGGATGCTATCCGTGGTTCTTGGTCAGAAACCTTTGAAAGGTGGAAAAAGCAGGGCTTGACAGAAAACCAAATCCTTGAGATCATCAGAGAGGTCAAGGTAATTCCTGTACTGACAGCACATCCCACAGAGGCTAAAAGGATTTCCATTCTTGAACTACACAGAGCGATTTATTTACAATTGGTAAAACTGGAAAACAATAATTTTTCCGAGATTGAGAGAAAGCTGATCGAAGATGAAATTATTTCACTTTTGGAACGCTGGTGGAGAACGGGGGAAGTCTATTTGGAAAAACCGACCGTTATTTCCGAGCGCAATAATGTCATGCATTATTTTACAAAAGTTTTTCCTGATATCCTTAAAAAAAGTGATCAGCAATTCCGTCAAAGCTGGAAATATGCGGGATTCAATTCTCAATCGCTAAATAGCCTAAAAGCCTTTCCCCTGATACAATTTGGAAGTTGGGTCGGAGGCGACAGGGATGGTCACCCTTATGTCACAGCAGAAATTACCGGCAATACCCTATTGGCACATAGGAAAGCTTCTTTGGAAATCATACGAGAAAAAATCAGGGACTTAGCTGCCCACCTGAGTTTTTCTGAAATAAGGAGTCGGGTGCCATTCCAATTGATCTTATCCGTCAATGAAATGGCGGTAGTGTTTGGGGAAGCAGGGAAAAAGGCAATGGAAAGAAATAACCATGAACCTTGGAGACAGTTTCTTAACCTTGTTTCACTCAAATTGGAAAACACCATCCACGATGATTTTACTGAATTCAAATATTATGCTGACTCCCAAGAGCTTTTGGATGATTTGAAAATTCTAAGGAAAAGCCTAGTGGAAATCAAAGCGGCGAAGATTGCTGAATCTTTGGTTTTTCCTGTGGAGAGGCATGTCCAATGCTTTGGATTTCATCTGGCCAAACTTGATATCCGTCAAAACAGTGAATTTCATGACAAGGCCTTGGAGCAGATCCTGAATGTTGTCCTCCATGACAAAACAGCTTACAATACCTGGTCTGATGAGGAAAAACTCTCTTTTATCTCCAATGAGCTTCAGAGTGAAAGGCCATTTGCATTTTTAGGAGAATCATTTGGGGAAGAGGCTGACAAAGTACTTGATTGCTTCAGGGTAGTAAAAAATCATACCGACACCTATGGAACTAAGGGAATTGGTTCATTTATTATCAGTATGACGAGGGGCCTGAGGGATTTATTGACTGTGTACCTTTTTATGAGGGAAGTCGGATTGGATAGGAAATACTTTCAGGTAGTCCCTCTCTTTGAGACTATAGAAGATCTGGAACATTCCTCCAAAATTATGGACGATTACTTTTCTCATCCCTTTATTACAAAAACGGATGTTCAGGAAATCATGCTTGGATATAGTGACAGCAATAAGGATGGCGGAATTGTGGCTAGTCGATGGAATATCTACCACACTGAACAGCGGTTATCCAAAATAGCTTTGTTGCACAAGTTAAGATTCAGATTCTTTCATGGGATCGGCGGCACTATCAGCAGAGGTGGAGGCAAATACCATAGATTTTTGGAAAGCATGCCATTGAAGAGTCTGAGCGGTCAAATCAAACTGACTGTACAGGGTGAAACTATTGCCCAGCAATTTGGAAACTTACTCAACGGTACCTATAATCTTGAAATGATATTGTCTGGTGTTGCATTTCAGACAGGTTCCTATCAGTTCCCAATCGAAATCCCCGAATACCCTGTCCAATCCCTTAAACGACTCTCTGAATATTCCATATCTTATTATAATGCCTTGATCACACATCCTGCATTTATAGAATTTTATGGGGAAGCTACGCCAATAGACGTTCTGGAATTAATTAAGATCGGTTCTAGGCCGGCAAGGAGAACCGGTACCAGAAGTCTTTCAGATCTAAGGGCAATCCCTTGGGTTTTCAGTTGGAGTCAGTCAAGATTCAATATTACAGGTTGGTTTGGAATCGGGTTCGGACTGGAAAAACTAAGAAAAGACAACCCGGCGGAATACCAAGATCTAAGGGAATTTGCCGGGAAATGGCCTTTGTTGAGGTATATTTTGATACAATTGGAAACCAATCTAATGTCAGCTGACCCAAATTTGATGAAACAATATGCCAACCTGGTTCAAAATCAAAAGACAAGAAATGAAATCCTGAAAATCATTCTGGAAGAATACCAAAGAGGGCTTAATGAAATTGCAGCAATGTTTGATAAGGAACGGGAGACCCGTAGAACAAGTCAACTTGACAACCAATGGAGAAGAGAAGTAGCATTGAAAGTCCTCCATAAGCTCCAAATTGATGAGTTGTCCAAATGGAGAAAGATAAAAAGCAATAACCCGGAAATAGGAGAACCTCTGGTAAAAAAATTGCTGGAAATCACCACTGCTTTGGCCAGTGGTCTGAAAAACACCGGCTGATATTAAAAC
>NZ_JBGSXS010000281.1:0-34149 GCF_041751335.1 Aquiflexum sp. | reverse complement strand
ATCCGTTCAAATGGTCCAAAAGGATTATCAGAAATGGCATAGGCGACTTTATAGTTTGGTCCGGTCCATCCTCCCTCCGACCACATAAAATAATACATACCATCCCGGATAAACATAAATGGTCCTTCGACATAACTCTCCGGAGTTACGTCCAGGAAATATTCACCATCCTCAAAGGGAAGCAAACCGGTAAATTCGTCATTCAATTTGACCACATTGCATTTGCCCCAACCGCCATAATACATCAGAAAACTGCCGTCCTTGTCTTTAAAAATAAATTGGTCAATCGGTTGGGCCCCATTGACTATTTCCTGTATCAAAGGTTTGCCCAATAAATCCTTGAATGGACCCTGTGGCTGATCGGCAACAGCTACACCTATTCCCCCAATTTCTCCCTCATGCACATCATTGGCGGCAAAAAAGAGAAAATATTTGCCTTTGTTTTCAATAACTCCCGGCGCCCACATGGCTGAATCAGCCCATTTGACCTCTGCTGTATCAATAATCCTCTCGTGCTTTGTCCAGTTGACCAGGTCAGGTGAGGAAAAACAATCCATAAAAAACTGCCGATGAAACTTGTCCGAATAGGTGGGATAAATCCAATATGTGTCCCCGTAAATGATGGCCTCAGGATCTGCATACCAACCTTCGAAAAGGGGATTGCCGGAATATTTTACGGTTTCATCCTGAACCTTATCCTTGCAGGAAAGGAGTATGGTAATCAATAGAAAATGGTATAGTAATTTATTCATTAGGAAAATGTTCGGATATGAATGTATGTACTTAATGATACCGTAAAATGGCAATTCAAATTAACTCTTGTCAGGAGATTGAATCAAGGATTCAACAAGCGTGCAACCATAATTCCGGACTGTGACTTATTTCCTTTCAAATAATCTTGTAAGGGCATTTCGGAAATCTCCACCTTCATATTCTTCGTCCCTGCATGCAACAAATGAATCCTACCGTTTTTTTCAATAGCAAATCCAACATGAACAATATCCAGGTTTTGCATAGAGGTGGTAATGGCAATCAGGTCACCGGAATTGATATTTTGCTCGTGGTTGACAATCTCTTCTTTGGGAATATAATGATAGGTTCTATTGCCGATGTCGGCCTCAGAAATCTTTAACCTATTGACATAATCCGGATTTCCCAACTGTGCATAATATTGGGGATTGGAAGTCATAAAACTTGGGTTATTGGCATAAACCTTACCACCAATTTCCTTGGTGACGTCTTTTAGTATTCCCTTTTGTTCATTCTGATAAATCCAGTCAGAAAAATAATGTAATCTTGAAGGATAACCTTTTCTGACGCCTTCCTGATACCTTAGTATTTCAAGTTCCCGCTCAAAATCCTCATAAGTAAATTGACCCTGTATCGCCAATCTTGTCAAAGTTACCACCGTTTCCAAAAAAGTCGTGCAGTCCAGTCCCGTCAGGTTGATCACCAATTTTTCCTCACCGGGAAGTTCAAGGGTTTTTTCCACATAAGGCGTGTTGAGAAACCATTTCCCGATTTCTATATTCAGTTCATTGGCCGACTTTTGGGAAAGATCCATTTCAGATATTTTCAGCAAATAGGTATCAAGCCGTTCCCTGCTTTCAGCCGTGCAAACGGTTTGGCTTTTTACTAAGAATGGAATGAGAAAGAAGAAAATGATTGGAATCAGGCGCATGGATTGATTAATAATTTGTGTTAAATATAAAAAAATGTTCTATTCCAATTCCAGTTTTTCAGGATTTTGCCATGTATTTTAATATTGGTGTCAATCAGTAACTTTTTCATTTATATTTATCCAAAAGATATTAGGTATATTTTTCTTTGTAATCAAAGGCCTGGTCAAGTTTTATTGCACCACTCCAGGTTTTATCAACCTCCACTCCAACAGCACCAAACCCATTACCACCATCACCTCAACCAAAAAATAAGCAACTCCCAAACCAGTCAACTCTGTATAGAAAAGATAGACAAGTCCCAAGGTCAGGCAGCAATACAGGAAATTGGCAATGCTGATACCAAAAAGAAAAGGCTTCCAATTACCCTTCAAGAAGTTATAGCAGTAAAAGGAATAAACCATAAAAGCCAATGCAATCAAGGTAAGAAACGTAAGAATATCCTTTGGCATCCCAAAATATTCCTGAAATGGCCTGAGTATTCCTAAAAGCAAAAAGGATGTCAGAAGGGCACCGAATCCATCAATAAGAAAAATGGTTTTTGGATGCGTTGTAACCTTGGTAAGGATGGTATTAATCAATTTTCCAATTTTAAAATTTTCCCAATTTTTCAATTTCAAATAATGAACATCGAATTTTGACGAGGAATAATCGAACCTTCCATCAATCCACCGGCCAGATCCTTATCGTATAATTCACCTTATCATCCGGCACATGGACAAGTATCGGAAAATCCCCTTGAGGTTTATAAATCGGCATATTGTAAATGATAGGTAGATTGCCAAAATCAGACTTTTCACCTTCAGCTTTTAATGAGAATTTCTGTCCATCTAGCCCAGGGAAATTGAATTCTTTTTCAAGATCAGGATGAAGGATAACTACGCAGTCCTTATCGTTTAGTCTGGGGATTCCGTGATACCATGGCAACTCTTCAAGGCCTTTCCATTCAAAATCCTTTTTGAGTTTGGGTAGAATGTCCTGAGAAAGAGCTGAAAAGCTAATTCCTAAGATGAAAACGAGACAAATAGAAATTGATTTTTTCATGACTCAATAAATCTTGGAGAGGGAATATTTAATTGATTTCCAGTCAATTTACGAAATAATAATGAAATAGTTGATTTTTAAATGATATATGCTTTGCGATATATAATTGAAATATGCCTTCGGCGATATGAAGTTGATATATGCCTTGCGATATATAGTTGAAACCCTCCTCAGGCGGGCAGGTATGCCTTCGGCGATATAACTTCCTTCATCATCCCTGATATGACAAAATAAAGCGCGGATGAGGAAATTATTTCAACCTTATTTCAATTTATTTCTATTATATTTCTTTTGTTTATCAACCCATGTTTTCATCAAAAAAGTCTATCATCCCAATCAAAATCCTCAACAGAAAGTAGGGAAACTTTTTCTTGAAACAATGGGTGTCTTGTATTGATGATATAACTATGTTCCCATGGAACCAAAGCTGATGGGACTTTCAAGGCTAGACTTTTTTGATTTCTGTACCAGTCAGAACCGATTTCTTGTAAAATCGGATAACTCTTGATTGACTTCCAATCTTTCGGCAATACATGAGCAGGAATTTCAAGCATATCTTTACTTCGAAGGTCTAATTGAATGGAGAGCATCCGATAACCTTGTCCCATGTGTATTCCGCTCCTATGGGCAAGCAATTCCAACACTGAAAGTGCAATAGACCCTCCTGCATATATAAAAAATTCTTCTTCCTTATTCCATCGATTGGCGATACCTGAAGCAATAAGCTGATATGCATATTTTTCTTTCCGGATGTTGTAGACAACCATCAATCAGACATTTTCACCATACTCCATTGCAGTCAGTCGGTTGTCCACCCACTTAATGCCGGAAATAGTATCCAAAAATCCAATTGGAGCCTTACCTCCTAAAAGCAAATTTTTAGCCTTCAGCCAATTTTCAAAGTTTTCGCTATTTTCAAAAACCTCCATTCCATGCTTGTATAGTGCAATAAGACTTAAAATATGTTCTTTAGTATTTTCCTTTAGATTTAGGTCTGTTTTGCACTTGTAATTCCTTAGAGTCTTGGCTGAAATATTGAGCCAATCAGATAAAACTGTGTCGGTCTGTCCAGTCAATTGATTCAAAATAACCAAGAATTCATGATCCATTTTACTCTCTGAGAGGTAGAAATAAAATTTAGAAAAATCGTGGATAGAAGGAATTTCTTCCAGGATCTTTTGCTGCTTTTTATCTAATACAGAAGCTGACATTTGGGAAGATTTTAATGAGAAATAAATATAAGAAATTTTACCTTTACTATATGGTAAATTTACCGATTTATTAATTATTCAAATTTTGAGATATAAAGCTTTGTCCTAGAATATTATATCTACCTTATAACAATCATATTTCAACTATATCTTTTTTTTCAATAATCTCTTCCACACCCTGGATCTGGCTTCTATTCCAATTCAATATCAACAAATATCCAGTATCTATAAATATCGATTTTCACTTTATTTCCATCTATTTCAATTTATTTATAAAGCTCCATATGAAGCTTCCTCAAAACATCAACAGGAAATTTAATCACCTTCCTATCATAAGTCATCAATCCATTGGTTTCGATTTCCACATCAGTAGTCTGGGTATAAACTGCTGCGGCTAGTCCTAAGGGAATCAGTGCTTTTAGGTCCACGATCAAACGCTGATATCTGACCAATAGCTCTTCCTCTGTTTTGAAGGATTGATAGCCCCAATTGTCCTTAATTTGCCAGGTATGTCCTTCCACAGGCAGACCCAATCCCCCATATTCACCTAAAACCAGGACATTTACTTTTCCAAATAAATCAGGCGAAGGCATCACAGGATCGGGATAATTATGGACGTCGAAGATATCTCCGGTGATTTTGTTTCCTTCCAATTCAAAATTACCACCGGAAGCAGAATTGACCAATCTTGTGGGATCATAAGCCTGTGTCCATTCGGTGATCTCTTTGGTTTTGAACTGTCCCCAAGCTTCATTGAAGGGTACCCAAACTACGATGGAAGGAAAATGATGAAATGCATCCATAATGGCTTTCCATTCTGTTTTGAAAATTTCTTCGGATTCGGGTGTTCTTTCTTTATTAAGCCCTTTACGATAAATGCCTGGTTTGGATTCCCATACATTTCCCATATCTCCGCTAGGCATGTCTTGCCAAACCAACATTCCCAGTTTATCGCAATGATAGTACCATCGGGCAGGTTCCACTTTGACATGCTTTCGGATCATATTGAACCCCATTTCTTGGGTTTTGATGATGTCAAATGCCAATGCTTCATCCGTAGGAGCGGTATACAATCCATCCGGCCACCAACCTTGATCCAAGGGGCCATATTGAAACAATGCTTTTTCGTTCAGTTCCATTACCTGCATGCCATTGGCATCATAGCCGATCGCGATTTTTCTTAAAGCTCCATAAGATTTAACCTGATCTATGACCCTATTGCCACGCTTCAGACTGATCTCAAAATCATACAAATGGGGATCATCTGGAGACCAGGATTTAGGATTGGGAATATCCAAACTGATACCTTTTCCAAGCCTACCATAAGTTTCTGAGATCAACTGACCGCCATCCAATGCTTTAATTTCCAAGGTATATTGACCTGAATTCAATTCACCTTCAGTTTCTACTAAAAACTTACCATTATCCCAATCAGGAGTTATTTTTAAAGCAGATATGTATGTCTCGGGAACAAATTCCAACCAAACAGTTTGCCAGATACCCGTCACAGGGGTGTACCAAATGCTACGTGGACGATTGATCTGTTTGCCTCTTGGTTGCGGTCCATCATCTGTTGAATCCCAAACCCGCACTGTGATTTCCTGTTGCTGACCTCTGTTCAATAAACCGGTGATATCAAAAGAAAAAGGATCATATCCTCCTTGGTGAATACCAGCAGATTTCCCATTCACAAACACCTCCGCTTCCCAATCTACTGCTCCGAAATGTAGAAGAACTTTTCCCTTTCTGTCTTTATTGGCAATACTCAATGTCTTTTTGTACCAAAGCTCTTTTTCAGCTCCAACAGGTTTCATGACACCTGATAAATAAGATTCCACAGGGAAAGGAACCGTAATTTTTCCCTGGAATTGTGTGGGGATAGGCTGCCCTTTTTCCAATATCGCATAATCCCATTGACCATTGATATTGGTCCAATTTTCCCTCACCATCTGTGGTCTTGGGTATTCCTGATGTGGTGCATTGGCATCGACTTTTTCTGCCCAAGGCGTCAGGATGGGATTTGTGTTGAGGGCTTGTGCCTGAAGAAAAATTGGTTGGAATAAAAAAGTGAATAAAATAAAATAGGTCGATAGATTTTTAAAACTTTTCATGTCTGGGTAAATTGTCTGGTTAGGAATTGATTATTTTGGATTTTTTAAAAATGAGATCATCATACTTCAGCCCCAAACCTGGACCTGTAGGTACTTTGATAAAACCATTTTCGATATCAAAATGAGGGTAATACCAATCTGGATATTTTTTCTTTCCTCCCGGAAACTCTTGGTATCCCTCCAATATAGTTGAAACGGATGCCAATTGGAAAAAGGGCGCTGCCAAGGGATCATCTTTGGGGCTATGAGGTGCAATCCTAAGTCAATTAGACATTGCCAATTTTTCTACATAAAATGCCCTGATAATTCCTCCATTATAGTACAAATCGGGTTGGAGAACATGATACACCTGGTTTTGGGCTATATCTTTCCATCTTAAATATGAAGTATCCTGTTCACCACCCGCCAGTTTCATGGTCTTCAGGCTGGCGGCTATCTTTTGATTGGATGCATAGTCCTCCCAATAACAGGGTTCCTCAAAGATAGACACACCATGCTCCTCGAGAAAAGAAGCCATTTTCAGACCTTCCTTAAGATCAAAAGAACTATTGGCGTCCGTATAAATAGTCAAGTCATCCCCAAAAGTTTTCCTCAACAACTGGATGAGGTTTTCCGAACGTCCAGGGGCAGCATCGGCATTCCGGCTCATCCGTCCTCCAACTTTAACTTTGACGGCCTTGGAACCAGTCTCTGCAAGCTGTTTTTCCAAGTTTGCGATTTCTTCCTCCGGGCCAGTTTCCCGGGTAAGGCTGGAAACATACATGGGGATTTCATGGCGGATTCTTTTTCCAAAGAAGTCTGAGGAAGGAATCCCTGCAGCTTTGCCCAACAAATCCATGACAGCAATTTCAATTTGACCAATACAATTGAACAATGGGATTCCGGAGTATTTATATACCCGCCTGTCATGAGATATGAAATCAAGAATCTGTTCGATATCCCGTGCATCTTTTCCAATAAAAAAAGGCTGTATCAACTTTTGCAGGATCCGTAACAGAAACTCCATCCTGAAATTAAGGACTGTGATTCCCTGAATCCCATCTTTAGAAGTGACTACAATAAACTTTTGGCCTACTGATTCCAGGATTTCGATTTTTTGTATGATTATAGGAAAGGGAATTTGCGATCGGATATTTAGAATTGGATCGGGATAAGTTCTAGATTCGGTTTGCAGTTGTGTTTTTTTTGAAAAATCCGCTGCAAAACCATTGGTCCCAACTAAAGAGAATAACAATGATCCCGAAAGAAATTTTCTTCTATCCATTTTGTATTATATGTTCTAATTCAACAATTTAACTACAATTTCTTTATTTTTTACTTCAATAATGGATTTATCCCTGCACACCTTAAGGAGATATTTATAAAGTTCTTCGCCTTTGCCCGAACTTGGATCATAAATTCTCAAAAAATTATCATCCTCTCTCCATAAGGGCAGCAAGGATGCCCCTTTAATATTTTTGTTCTGAATGGCAAGCTTTACCATCAATCCTTCTTTATACCTAAGGTATCGGTCATTCCATTTGTCATCAAAAACACCTTGTCCCAAACTATAAAATATTGGAGTTCCATGGTAAACTTCTACTTCCTGATATCGGTGGGGACCATGTCCGAAAACCACATCTGCGCCCGCATCTACCATGGCATGAGCAAGTTCATATTGGTATTCAATAGGATCATAGGTATCTGAGACACCCCAATGACAGGAAGCAACAACGATATCTACTTGGGATTTCATTATCCTGATGTTTTCTTTCAGTAACTCCAGTTCCTTTTCATCTACCCAAGTTTTGACTATTGGAGGTTGTCCCGGTTTGTCCAATTGTAGAGGAGGCTGGTAGGCAGTATGGATTTTGATACCATTTATTCCTGGCTGGTCCAAAGTTGCGGCATGGTTGACTGGAAAGATGGTTGCTGCATATTGGATAAAACCAACCTTCAGACCGGCTTTTTCCAATATCACAGGTTTTCTTGCAGATTCCAAATTCATCCCCCCTCCTGTAAAAGGAACCCCGACACTGTCAAGTACTTCCTTACTTCTTACAAATGCCTGCCAAGGGTAGGTCACATTATTAGCTACTCCTACCGCGTCAATACCTGCTGCCGATATTGCCTTTACTTGATCAGCTGATGAATGGGACCAATTCTTATGGGGAATATCCGGACCTCCATCTGGATTCCATCCTTTTGCAAAAGGACCTTCCAAGTTCATGAAAATAAAGTCGGCTTTCCGAAGGGTAGTTAGAAGAAATTGATAAGCTTCTTCCGGTTTCTCTCTGTTTTGGATGTTGTTGTCTCCCATTAAGAAGATGGATTGAGTTCCGGTAATAGATTGAGCACTAACAAAGTTTATGATCCAGGATATACAAAAAATGAACAGACAAATGAAAGATAACTTTAAGTTCTTTACCTCCATTTCGAATCAGTTGAATTTAAAATCAAGGATAGTTTTGGTTGCATTTATAATGCCTTTACTTATCATGCAGAACATGGTAGGTACTCCAATAAACTCCCCTATCAGATCATCATTTATAGAAATACTGTTTTTTGTTGGTGATAAGTCTAAGAGAAATTTATCCTGTGGATTGAATATTTTTTTTGGGGTTGAATTCTTATTGGGATTTTTTAATGCCTTTGCAACCATTTTGAAATGTTCGGACAACTTTGTATTGACATTTATCATTCCTTCTATCCATTCCATAGGCATACCCTCTGTTGCTTTTAAGGTATGATATTTAATAATGGTCCTTGTTCCCAAAGTTTGGAATAGTTGTTCAATTTCGATTTCATTTAACTCACTTAAATCTGAATTTTTTAAGTAAAAATGATTTACTGTCATTGCATCGAGTTCAGTTGCTTTTTGTGGATCGGTGAAAAACTGAAGTGAATCATTTCTTTTAAATGTTTCTAAAATGGTGTATGCAGTAAGATTTCCCAGACAATAAGCCAAGAATTCACGGTTCTCCTCGGATCTTTTATTGCTGACAAAACTCTGATAGGCATTAGTTAGTTGACTTTGTATGTCTTCACCGGTAGCCAATCCGAACTTTCCTGCCATAAATGCATTTCCGGAAGATTTGCCATTAATATTTGGCCTTAAGATTCTTTCTATATCAGGTCTTTGCGTATCACTGAAAGTCAAAACCTTCTGTACCTGCATCATACAGAAACTTAAAGTCAATGAAGGAAAAATCTTTTCCAATTCTTCTTGGTCGTATTGAAATGCAAAACCTTCAAATGGTATATAGCTGCCCAATGCTGCCATAGATGAATATTGTATAAATGATCTTCTGTTCATAATTCAAATTCTAAATGGTGGGTGAAAATTTTCAAGTGCATCATAAATTTCGTCCTTAGAAATCTCATTCTTCAAAAACCTATCTGAACTTTGGATAAAGTACAATGCTTTCGCTATGCCTTGGGCATATATAGATTGATCTTGTGCTTCAATTAAGGCTTTGTCTAATTCAGCTTCTTGAACTTCTTCTTTTTGGGACTTCTTTGCTAATCTGATCAAATGATCATCTGTGTTGAAAAAGTTTATCCTCCGAATGTAAAAATCGATCTTTTCAGGGTCAGGAAAATGATAGGCATTCACGTAGGTTTTAAATTGTTCGGAGTATTTCTGGAAACCCGAATGGAAGGTTTTTTCAGCTTCTTCAGCATTTTTGACCTTTTTATTGCTGTGCTGGATTCCATACATTTCCGAAGTGACTGTGCCACTTATCAGTAATTCCAGGTCTTCAATTCTAAAATATTTCCCGGTTGGATGATCATTAAACCTGTCTGAAAGAATATATTCGTTGAAATCAATCGTTTTAAAAATAGTTTCCAGTTTACCATTTTCCAGAACATGATTGTAGGTAATGGCATCCTGGTAGATTTCGCCTTCATCCGCAGAGAAACTAGGTCCTGGCGGAATGGTCCCTGTTCTCTTGATAGAATGAGGTTTGGTCACCAAGTCAATTGCCCTATGGATATTCCAACCCAAAGCAGCGGAAACCATCTTTAAGTTCTCTTGTTCTTTGGATTTGTCTTTTTCCTGCGTTTTTGCTTTTTCCAACAAGGGTACAGCGTATAAATGATTGCCCCTTGAAGCACTTGCATAAAAAGCATGATCAGGATACTTCCTGATTGCATTGGTTATGTATGCATGGAAGTTTTTTCGAATGGGGACCATTTTGGCTACATCATTAAAAAATGCAGCATGGGAAATCAATTCAGACATAAGAGTGAGGGTTAGAAAAGTCCTTTCCTGTTTTGGGATTAATCGAGCAGGAAAGGACTTTATGTTAATTAATAACTTGGGTTTTGGGAAAGGTTCGGATTCACATCAAGGTCTCTGGCAGGTATCGGCCACAGAATTCTTGCAGGATCAGTCAACCTGGGGGCACATAATTCCAAGGCCCTGTTGGTTCTTACCAAATCATGCCACCTGTGTCCTTCAAGCGATAGCTCCAACATTCTCTCTTTTTCAATTGCCAACCTCAATTCCTGTTGGGTCAATCCAGAATAGCTTGGAATTCCGGCCCTTTGCCGGATTAAATTCAAATCTTCCAATGCTTGGCCTACATTGCCTTGCTCATTCAAAATTTCAGCTTTCAACAAAATCAAATCAGATAACCTCAAAAAGATGATATTGGTGGCCTGAGGTAACCTAGTAGCTTCATTGACATCATTCCTTTCATACTTTCTTGTATAATGAATGTTGTTATGAAAAGCAAGGCTAACCGCATAGCGTAAATCATCCGGATTTTCGTTATAAGCATCTATCAGTTTTTGAGTAGGTATAACCCTAGGAATATTGTTAGGGTAAGGAACTGTTTCCTGTTCCAACTGATGGCCGGTAATACCTGTATTTGGCCTGTAGGACATTTCCAATAAAGTCTCAGAAGAATTTTGTTGGCCAACCCTGAAAATGGATTCATAATTTTCTCCCGGAACAAGTGAATATTGGCCGTCTGAAAGGATTTCGTTGATTTTTACCAATGCTGCTTCTCTATCACCAGGACCATTTCTATAGGTATATAATTTTACGAGGTACCCCTTTGCAGTGCCTTTGGCAACTCTTGCCCTATTAGGGTGGCTGGATGATAGCAGTTCTTCAGCTTCCTGGAAATCAGCAATAATCTGCTCGAATACTTCCGATTGTGGATTTTTTGGGATCTGAAAATCTTGATTCCCTGAGGTACTCGGTGAAATTACAATTGGGATATCACCAAAAAGCCTGGTTAAAATAAAATGTGCCAGTCCCCTTAAAAAAATAGCTTCACCAAGAATCTGATTTCTGTTGTTAAATGCAGGATCTTCAATAATTGGAACATTGACAATAAGATCATTGGCCCTTTGGATCAATTGATAATAATCCTGCCAGACATTACCCACATTACCTTGAACAGGAGTGGGTTCAAAGTTATGATGCCTGGTGAAATTTCCTCCCCTAGTCATAATAGCCTCGTCAGACATTACCGAAGGTGCTGAAATCAGGTTATCAGCCACTGAGAAATGTAATCTGTTATAGATACTCATTAAAGCAGCTTCTGCATTGCTGCCTGTCGTATAGAAATTGTCAGAAAGTATCTGACTCACAGGCTGTATATCCAATACATTACAAGCACTTACAGAAGAAAATATTAATATGATTATGATTAGCTTTTTCATGTCTTTGTTGATTAAATTCCAAGATTGATACCTACCATATATACCCTAGGTTGTGGTTGATTAAGATAATCTACCCCTAAGATTGGTACTCCGGTTCCCAAATTCTGATTCTCGGGATCAAAACCTGTGTAATTGGTCCAGGTCCATAAATTCTGACCTGCTACATAAATTCTCGCCGATCCTATTTTAAGTCTTTCTGTCAGGCTTGTAGGGAAAGTGTAGGAGAAAGTTATATTTCTCATCCTCAAAAAACTTCCATTTTCCAAAAACCTGGAAGATGCATCGTTTGGTGCATTTCCTGCTACAGAAGAAGTGGCATACAAGGCTCTTGGCATCTGCGTAACATCACCTTGATTTCTCCATCTCTGCAAAGTTGCGGTTGTCTGATTGTATTCCTCGGACATAGAGGTAAGCACCGCATTGGTCATGTTGTAAATGTCATTGCCATAAGACCAGTTGAACAGGATGTTGAGTGCAAAGTTTTTGTAGGAAAAATTGTTTGTGAATCCACCAATATGCTGCGGAAGGGCATTACCGATTATTGTCCTATCATTGGTTCTGTCAAAAACCCCATCATCATTCAGGTCAATAAACCTGGCGTCTCCGCCACGTAAACCTCTGTTAAAAAGAAGGCCAGGTACTGATTCATCAGTTGGGTAAACACCATCATAAACATACCCGATAAATGTACCTACAGGCTGGCCAACCCGGTAAAGGCCATAAGGACCTTCAGCTCCAAATGCATCAGGAAGTTTGAAAATAAAATCAGAACCTTGCGAGCCGTTCTCAGGAAGCTCAAGGATTTTCACCCTATTAAAGGAAATATTAAAATCAGTAACCCATTTAAATTGACCTGTAAGGATATTTGCAGAAAGGGCCAGTTCCAATCCTCTGTTTTCCATTTTCCCTATATTTGCAAGACCTATACTGGAAAATCCCGATGTCCAAGGTAGTTGAAATGGGAATAAAAGGTCATTGGTCACTTTATTATAAGCATCTGCAATGACGGACACCCTTCCGTTTAGAATAGAGAAATCCAAACCAAAATTAGTGGTAGTAGTGGATTCCCAGCCTAAATCCTGATTGGGAATATTTTGTTGGGCGATTCCTGGATTTCCATCATAATTTGAACCCGGATTATACAAAGCCCTTGATGCAAAATTGGAAATGCCATCTTGATTCCCGGTAACTCCGACACCAAACCTCAACTTCAAATCAGAGACAAATGAAGAGTTTTTTAGGAATTCTTCCTCCGATAATCGCCATCCTAATGAAAGTCCTGGAAAGGTCCCATACCTTTTATTTGAACCAAACCTAGATGAACCATCAACCCTAACTGTTCCTTCTGCCAAATAGCGTTCTTTGTATGAATAATTGAACCTTCCAAAATAGGAAATCAATCCCCAGCCGGTAATATTCTGATTTGGAATATTGGGAGTGGAAATCGCACCGATCGTTTTAATGATATCAGATCCTGCACCGACCCCTCCGGCACTTAAAAAATTAAGGTTGGATTGTTGGGTGCCAAATCCTATAAGTCCTGTGAAATTATGCCCCCCACTAAACTGCTTCGTGTAAACCAATGTATTGTCATTGATGAGCGTTTGTTCGTCAAGCATAAATGCATTAGCCTGCGCATTCCCTTGCGTACCAACTACAATACTGGGAACGAATAAATTCTGTCTGTCATCATTGTAATCTACACCAAAAATACTCCTGAAAACCAAGCCTTTAGTCAGAGTAAATTCACCATAAACATTGGTCACTATCCTACGTTGGTTCCCATTAAACGTAACCTCGTTGGCCAGCATAACGGGATTTTCTGTTCCTAATGGATCGATTGAATATGAGCCATCCTGGTCGAATACCGGTAAATTTGGATTTCTGATAAGTGCCTGTGCTAAAACTGATCTTCCACTGAACCCTGTTTCGATTCTATCCTGCAGGGTATTACTTAAAGTGGTAGATGTTCCGATTTTAAGGTTTTTAGTGGCTTGGTAATCTATATTATATCTTAAAGAAAATCTTTTGAAGTCCTGAGCAACAATGGTTCCCTCCTGTCTGAAATAACCAAATGAGACAAAAGTGTTGATTTTTTCATTTCCACCTGAAATAGATAAGGCGTAATTTTCTATTCGAGCTGGTCGGAAAATCTCATCCTGGTAATTGGTATTTACTCCGGTATTTTCAATTTCATTAAATGGAGGGTTGTTGATAAGGTTTGGATTTCTATTATTCAAGGCATCTGACAATAAATCAACAAATTGAGAACCATTTAAGAGATCTAATTTTCTCCAGACGTTTTGTACTCCCGTATATGCATCAAAACTGATTTTAGCCTCCCCTGCTTTTCCTCTTTTGGTTGTGATCAAAATTACACCATTGGACCCTCTGGACCCATAAATAGCCGTAGCAGCCGCATCTTTCAAAATTTCCATTGATTCAATATCATTTGGATTGATATCCGCCAATGGTGACAGTCTTTGACCTCCAGAAGCAACACCTGTACTGGCATTGAGGGGAACCCCATCTATAACATATAATGGCCTGGATTCACCAAGAAGGGAGGCCGTGCCCCTTACCCTTACAAAAACTTCCCCTCCGGGTGTACCTGAATTTTGGACAATCTGCACTCCCGGAGCTTTTCCCTGCAACAATGCTTCAGGACTCGAAACTGCAATTTCCCTTACATCCACTTGCCTCACCGATGAAATAGCACCTGTTACATCCCTTTTGTTCTGAGTGCCAAATCCAACAACAACAACTTCTGATAAAGAAGAGGAGTCTTCTACCAATATTATCTCATAAAAATTCCGGTTATCAATTGTAAGGATTTTGGTTTCGAATCCGATGAATGATATTTGTAATACCGCTCCTTCAGGCGCATCAACAGCAAACCTGCCATCAATATCAGTCACCACCCCACTTATAGAACCTTTGACAAGAATAGTTGCCCCAGGTAAGGGATTCCCGGATTCATCAATTACCCGACCACTGATATTGATCAGCTGAATTATTGCTTCTTCTTGTTTTGGCTTCGATTTGTTTTGTTTAACTGAAATCCTTTCGTTCACTTGCCTGAAAGAAAGATTATGGGATGCTGCCAAAGAATATAGAATTGATTCTAAGCTTTCATTTTTGATTTGAAGGTTGACAGATTTAGTTTTGGATATGTTTTCCCTATCATAAATAAAATAGAATTCACTGTTTTTTGACAATACTTCAAAAACTTCTCCTAGCGATTTATTCTGAAATTCAAGGTTGAAATTAACCTCTTTAAGATCAAATCTATTTTGGGCGTTACCGTTTGAAGCTAGTAGCAAATTAATGCACAACAATTGTAGAAAGAATCCATACATATAGTATTTTCCTATCATACACAGTAGGTGTAATGTTTTTTTCATAATTTTGGTTGTTTTATTGTTAATCAATAGGACATTCAAGGAAATCAGAGAGGCCTGAGAAACTTAGCTGGTTTCCTTTTTTCAATGCTTTTATCTTTTCATAGGCATATTATTTAAATTTTATCTTTATTTCTTTTTGATCAATTTCATATTCAAAGCCAAATGTAAAGCCCAGAGAATTCAGAACATTTGACAGATAATCCTTGTGGAATTCGGCATTTACCAAAATATTTTTCTTGGGAAAACCAGTGATATAAATCTTAACCCCATACCATCTCTCCAATTCTCCCCGAACTTCCTCCAGTGTCGCATTACTAAATGCCAGAATTCCATCTTTCCACTTAAAAGCTTCATTGATATTAAAATCCCTTAACCATATTTCTTTTGATGAATCTGTAAAAACTTCCTGACCTGGAACCAAGATTAATTTTTCCTGGAGTTTATCTTCATTGGAAACAGAAATCATTCCCGAAGCCAATTGAATCTTGGTATTAGATTCACCATAACTTCTGATATTAAATGAGGTTCCAAGAGCTTCTGTGGTTAGGTTTCCAGTATTTACCCTGAAGGGAAGAACAGAATCCGGAGCTACTTCAAAAAAAGCTTCTCCGTTCAAATACAAGTTCCGGTTGTTGATGGCAAAATCTTCTGAATATGTAAGCTCTGAATCTGAATTAAGAAAAACATTAGATCCATCAGGAAGAATTATTCTTGTCTTTTGGCCTGGCGGACTGACTTTTGAAATGTATTGAAAGGTAGGAATATCCCTGTCTAATTGAGAAGAAATTTTATTATACCACGAAAAATCCCTAACCAAAAAAGCTAGCCCAAAAACAATGATTAAAATCGCAAAGACAGGAGCAAAGGTGTATTTATTTTTTTTAGTAAAATAATTCTTTGTTTGGGAATATTGATATCTAGACTTTATTTCAACCTGAAGTCTTTTTAGAAGTTCTGCCTTTCTATCTTGGGTCCATTCATCCTCATTGGGATTTAACTCCTTTAAAATCTTCTTTGCAATTAAATATACATTTTTCTTATCCTGATTTTTCTCAAGCCAATTTTCCCAACCAGCATCTTTTTGATCCTGGAAGACCATGTCTTTAAAGGATTTATCCTCAAGCAAATTTATCAATTCCTCAATCTGGTTCACGGAATGTTTGTTTGTTTATATATAAAAGAGAAATAGAAACAATAATTCTCACTTCAAAAAATGAAATAAAGTAAATATTTAAAGTATTGATAACAAAATAAAATGATTATTATAAATTTTAAAATAAAACCTCAAATACATTAAAAAAAATTCAATCGTTGATTTTCCAAAAAACTATAGAGATCCAAATTGATTGAGCAGTATTTTGTTTTTTCAGAAGAAACTGATACATGATTTTCAATGCCTTGGAGACGAGGTTGTAAAGAGAATTGACTTGGATATCCATTAATTTAGATACCTCTTCATAAGAAAGTCCCTCGATGTATTTCAAAAAAACAGCCTCACGCTGTCTGTCAGAAAGCAGATTGACAGCCATTTTTATATTCTCATTTGATTCCAACATGATCTGATTTTCCGTAAGAATTTCCAAAAATGACTGTTCCCATTGATAATTAAAGGCTTCGCTTTCCAATGAAACGGAATTTTTATTTTTAGAAACTTCCTTAATTACTTCTCTTTTAAAAATCTTCAGTAAATAGAATTTCAAGGAATATTCTATTTTTATCCTTTCCCTGTTATCCCAAATTTTTAAAAACGATTCATGAATACAATCTTCTATCAATGACTGATTTTGGGTCAGTTTTTTGCCATATCTGAAAAGTACATCTGAATATTTATTGTATAGAATATCAAAAGCTTTATGATTTCCTTTTGAGATCAATTCAATCAATTCAAAATCATTTATTGTATTAATATCCATTTTAATTATAAATAGTATTTACATTCTTTTGTTTTAGGAACACATTCATTTTCTCATTTAAAATCAAACCACAGTTTTATACCAAAAGGCGTTTCTCCGGGGTGACTGACTCCACTGGCTTTTTCACCACTTGGTCCCATTGTCTCGGGTCCACCGAATTTATTGCCGATAGGCGAAATCTGATGGAGAAATGAAATATCGCCCTTTGGCATTTTTGGGATTACTCCAGGCGTGGCCTGTGGTGGATTTTCTGGATTGTACAGTTTGAAGAACAAACCGGGTGTACCGGAATATATATGGATATTCCCTTCCTCTGTTTGCAGTTCCATGGCATATAGGTTGGCATGGTAGCCTTTGAATTCGGGATAGATCAAGTTTTCATAACTATATCCTGTCATCGTATTATTGTAAGCTTTTTCCCACAAGCCAAATTCAACACCTTTTAACCTGTTTTTCCAAACCCTATATGGGCCATCCCCTAGCCATTTCACTCCTTTGACTTTTTCTTCAGGATAAGAAAATGAAACACCCAAATAGTCAATTTCTCCGCCATAGAAGGCGGGTCCATTAGATTCAAAAGATAAAAGTCCGGAACTATGTACTGTCCAGACGGCTTTTTTTGGATAGGCTGAATAAGCTATTATCACCTGAATACTTCCCTCTTCGTCCATTTCCCAAAATACTTTTTCCACTTTGGGATCCATCCCTTCCACTATTGGCCCATTAGTAAATGAAAACAGGTCTGATCCTTTTTGGACCTTGGTCAGAAATCCATTTGCAAGGTCAAAAGAATAGGACATCTCCCCTGCCTCAATTTCCAATTTACCATTCTCTTCAATCATTTGAACCATATTTAGGTCAGCTGAATGAGGTTCAAGCAATTCCCTTGATATAAATTCCAACGGACTTTGAATTGCCCAACTCCATGTATACAGTTCCTTATCATTCCAATCATAGGCACTTAATGAGAGAAAATCTGAGAAATGAAAATCATCAGGCAATCCGAGGTCAATTCTTTTTGTTTCACCGGGAAGAATATCAGGAAGGTTGATTACATTTTTTTGGTCTTCACTTTGATTCTCCAAACCATTGATAGAAAAAAGTTTCCATTCCAATTTGCAAGCACCTAAGGAGGAATAGATATAATCGTTTTCTATCAAAATCTCCCCGTTGAATTTGGAGTTGAGGCTGAATGGCTGTACTTGTATGGGTGACCATATTTCCTTAATGGTATAAAAACTCCCCTCTTTTTCTTTGTAAGGTCCCAGAATACCATCAGGTGCATGGTTACCATCAGCATCCAATTCTCCGTTTCTATCTGTCCTAACTACAGCTTCATCTGCAAACACCCAAAGAAAACCACCGGAATAAACAGGGTTTCTTTTAAACGCATGCCAATAATCATCCAATCCTGCCCCAAGACCTCCGTCATAAAGGCCGTGCATAAACTCTGTAGGCATAAAAGGGACCTGACCAAGAGTCAGTCGTTGTACACCTGCATTATATTTAAAATAGTGGAAGGTATCCATGCCGTTCCTGATCAACCAAGGGTAGATGATAGGCCGTTTTTGGAAATCGTATTCATGAAACCATTTCTCATTTTCAAAATCCCAACCCCCTTCATTGCCATGGTCCCATATCACTACAGATGGGTGGTTGGCATCTTTCAGGACGGTGGCTTTGATGACTTTCGGCCCGACTTCGGTATCATAACCTTGCTGCCAACCTGCTACTTCATCCAAAACAAACAAACCAAGGGAATCGCAAAGGTCCAAAAATCGCTCATCAGGAGGATAATGTGACATCCGAACCGCATTCATGTTCATCTCTTTCATCAATAAGATATCTTCCAAATGATTGGCTTCACTCAAGGCCCTTCCTGTATTCGGATGAAATGAATGCCTATTTACTCCCTTGAAGACGACTCTTTTCCCATTGACATAAAAACCATCCTGTTCCCTCAGTTCAACTGTCCTAAATCCAAAGGTCTCTTTCTTTTGAAATACTGCCCTTTCATTTTCCATCAAGATAAAAGATGCCTCATATAGATGAGGGTGTTCAGGGTTCCATGTTTTGATACCTTCAATTTTTCCTGAAAGCCAAGAATCCTCGCTTATATCTGCTGATTCAATGGTCCCTATTACTATTTCCGAACCTTTTTTCTTGATCTCAATTTTAACTTTGGCGTTTTTGGGTGGGTTATTGATTTTGATTAAACTGTTAAAAGTACCATCAGATTTGGCATCTATGGCAAGTCTTGTATAATGTAAAGGTGGCAAAACCTCCAAATAAACCGGTCTAAAAATCCCTCCAAAAATCCAGAAATCCGCTTCTCTTTCGGCCCTGTTCACTGAAGCATTGGCAGAATGCTTGTTAACTTCTACTTCAAGAACATTACTTCTTCCATAATTTACCAATTTGGAGATCTCATGGCTGAATCTATAAAAACCTCCCTGATGCATTTCTCCCACAGATTTTCCATTAATTTTCACTTTGGTATCTGTCATTGCACCTTCAAAAACAATATTGATGACTTTTCCTCTCCAATCTGAAGGCACGTCAAAGGTATGTTTGTAAAATCCGGTTTCCGTACCCAAAACCCTATCAGGGTTTTTATGATCGTGTCCGTAATTATAAGTGCCGAAGCCATGCAGTTCCCAATTTGAGGGGACAGGGAGTCTACTCCAAGTTTCGGCTTCCCGGCTATCAGAAACCATGAAATCCCAATCGACTGTTGCTGAGACATCCTTACCGGAAAGGTAAATTCTTTGATAATCTGTCTGAGCCAAACTGTAGGTTTGTATTGAAAAAATCAGAAAAATAGATGCTATGATATTTTTATGGTTAATTGGGTCCATTCTGATTATTTTAGGTTTATAGCTTTATAAGGCAATATGTTACACTCATTGATGTCAGTAAAATAGTAATTCCATATTATTCTCACCAGGAAACTGAAAGTCCGGTACATCGGACATCTGCCTTCGTCCCGATAGCTATCGGGATCCATCCTGTTTAAAGAAAAATATTAGGTTATTGGCAAAGAAGCAGATAACCATTTAGGAGAAATTATATATTCCACTTATCACTTTCGACTACATACATTCTAAGATAGTCCTTAAATTCAATTATTAAAATTATAAAAGGACCTTACTCTCGAAATCGTTTGCGTAATCAGCAGGACAGGTTGCTTGAATTACATAGACTTAATGTGGAACTTGACAAATATTAAATTAACCCAAAATATGAAAAAGTCAGTATTGCTACTAATGATGCTCGGATGTATTGGCATCTTATCTTGCGAATCTCCCAACTCGGGGAATACATCTTCAGAATGGAATAATATATTCAATGGTGAAAATCTGGAAGGATGGAAATCAGTTGCAGGCGCTGCGCCTTTTGAAGTCAAGGATTCGGAAATCATAGGCTATGCAAAAGCCAATACACCGAATACTTTTTTGATTACTGAAAAGGAGTACACAGATTTCATCCTAGAACTCGATCTAAAAATTGAGGACCTTTCCAGCAACTCAGGAATTATGGTCAGAGGTCAGTTTGATCCAACCAAAAGAGATGGGCAAGGTTTGGTTTTTGGTTATCAGATAGAAGCAGACCCTACTGCCCGTGCTTGGTCAGGCGGATTATATGATGAAGCCAGAAGAGGTTGGTTATATCCCTTGGATTTAAATCCCAAAGCTAAAGCGGCATTTAAAATGGGTGAATGGAATACTTACCGTATTGAAGCCATTGGAAAAGAAATCAAAACCCGGATTAACGGTCAGGAGGTTGCCTACGTCGTGGATGATATGGATTCCAAAGGTTTTATTGGATTGCAGGTGCATAGTATTGAAAATCCTGAAGATGAAGGAAATAAGACTTACTTTAGAAATGTCAGAGTTCAAACGGAGAATTTAACTCCTACCCCATTTCAGGACGACATTTTTGTGGTCAATACCGGATTGAATGAACTGACTGGTTTTGAAAAAGAAAAGGGTTGGGAACTATTGTTCAACGGCCAAAACTCCGATGGCTGGAAAGGTGCTTATAAAGAGACTTTTCCGGAAAGAGGTTGGCATATCAAAGATGGTATTTTAATGGTTGAAAAAGCAGATGGTGGTGAGTCCAGTAATTTTGGTGATATTGTTTCTGTTGAAAAGTTCAGTGCATTTGACCTCGCATTTGATTTCAAAATGACTGAAGGCGCCAATAGTGGGGTGAAGTATTTTGTGACATTAAGTGAAGGAAATAATGGGTCGGCTATTGGCTTGGAATACCAAATTCTGGATGATGAAAGGCATCCTGATGCCAAAATGGGGATAGAAGGTAATAGGACTTTAGCTTCCCTCTATGACCTCAAAAAAGCAGATAAACAGCCCCGATTCGTCAAAGGGCCGGGTGAATGGAACAAGGGTCGTGTTGTGGTTTATCCCGATAACAAAGTGGAACACTATCTCAATGGCGTGAAAGTATTGGAATTCGTCAGAGGTTCACAGGAATACCGAGACCTTGTAGCCATCAGTAAATATAAAATCTGGGAGAATTTTGGTGAAGCCCCCGAAGGACATATATTGCTTCAGGATCATGGAGATGAAGTCCATTTCAAAAATATCAAAATCAAAAAACTGAATTAAACCCGGATAACCATGAATAATGATAAAAACAACAGACGCGAGTTTCTGAAAAAATCCACCTTGGCTACTGTCGGGCTTTCTTCCTTGGGAGCGATGGGTTTTTCAGCAAAAAGTTATGGCAATATAATCGGCGCCAATGATAGGATGAATGTTGCAATTGCTGGTTTAGGTAGAAGATTGGGAGCATTTTATGCACCTATTGCTGACCCTAACAACAACGTGAGATTGGCAACCTTATGTGATGTCATGGAATCTCAAAGGGGAAAGGCTCTTATTAATTTCTCCAAACATATTGATTACAAGCCAAAATTGGAAAACAGTATCCTTAAGGTAATTGAAGACAAAGAAATCGATGTGCTGATCAATGCCACCCCTGACCATTGGCATGCGCCTGGAACTTGGATGGCAGTGGAAAATGGCAAGCATGTGTATGTCGAAAAGCCTTGTAGCCACACCCCTCGCGAAGGTGAAATTCTATTGGAATACAAAAAGAAATTTGGAAAGGTGATCCAAATGGGGAACCAACAGCGATCATCTGACCACACCATAGAAATCATCAATCAGATCCATAATGGCGTGATCGGAAAAGCTTACTTGGCTACTGCATTTTATATCAACCAAAGGGGTGAAGTCCCTGTTGCCAAGGAAGCAGCCCCACCCACAGGATTGGATTGGGAGCTTTTTCAAGGTCCTGCCCCAAGAAGAAAGTATACGCACAATACTTGGGATTACAATTGGCATTGGTATGATTGGGATTATGGCACTGCTGAGACAGGGAACAATGCAACCCATGAACTCGATGTTGCCCGTTGGGCACTTCAGGTAGAATATCCAAAACATGTCAATGTCGATGCTGGCAAATACCATTTTGTAGATGACGGTTGGACCATGTATGATACCATGTTGGCTACCTTCAAATTTGAAGATGACAAAACTATTCAGTGGGATGGAAAAAGTAGGAATGGGCACAATACCTATGGTATGGATCGGGGCACAATCATTTATGGAACTGAAGGTTCGGTCATTATCAATAGAAGCCTTTACAGGTTATATGACCGTGCCGGAAAGCTTGTCAGAGAAACCAAGACCAAAAGCGTAGAAGGAAGTACCAACCTTGGCGGAGGTGGTGACACTACCACTACCCATGTGAGCAATTTCTTTGCTGCGATCCGGGGAAAGGAAAAACAGAATTCCACCATTGATGATGGAGCTGTGAGTACCTTACTTTGCCACTTGGCCAATATCTCTTATCGTATAGGCCAGAACTTTGACTGTAATCCGGACAATGGTCATATTTATAACAGAAAAGGAATGGAATTATGGTCGAAAGCGTATGAAAAAGGTTGGGAGCCAAAAATATAAAACATTCAATAATTGAATTTAAATGGCCTTTGGGATTAAATCTCGAAGGCTTTTTTTTGTTTTAATTCTTTTAAAATATTATATAAAATTTTGAAGGATTGCTTTTAGTATTAAAATCCCAATTATAATATTTTTCGCAATCGATTCCGTAACTTAAATAATAACCTTATTTTTCTTCTCCGCATTACCATTAAATTTATTTCAATTGGGTTGGAATCTACCCATTTCTACGCGATCCCTTTTAAGCTTTCCAAAAGGGGATCAATATGAACATAATTAACACATGCATTTATTTTCTTTCACTAATAACTATAACCCAATCTATCATGAAACAGAAGTTTTACTTAAAATCAGGGATAATTTTGTTCCTGTTTGCACTGTCCATCAATGTATATGGTCAGTCAAGAGTAGTACGAGGACAGGTGACTGATGAATCGAATGAACCGATTCCAGGAACAACTGTCATTGTAAAAGGAACCACCGTCGGCACTACGACCGACTTGGATGGTAACTACAGTTTATCAGTACCTGACAATGGAACCCTTGTGTTTTCCTTTATAGGCTTTACAGCTGCAGAGATACCTGTCGGCAATCAAAGTATCATCAATGTTTCTCTTAAGGTAGATTTGTCGGATCTTGAAGAGGTCATCGTGGTTGGTTACGGTACACAAAAGAAGAGCCAATTGACAGGTGCGATTTCATCCGTCGGTGCAAAAGAAATTCAGGAACTCCCCATTTCCAATGCGAGACAAGCTTTGCAAGGTCGTGCTGCCGGTGTGGATGTAACTATTGCAGGAAGTAAACCTGGAGCAGGCCCACAGGTAAGGATTAGAGGCCGTCGTTCGTTCAGTGCTGGGAATGATCCACTCTATGTAGTGGATGGTATACCCATAGCTGGGAATATCGATGATATCAATCCTCAGGACATCACTTCAATGGAAATCCTGAAAGATGCCTCATCCACTGCCATCTACGGTTCTAGAGGTGCAAATGGTGTAGTACTGATAACCACCAATAGAGGAAAAGTCGGAAAGACAATTGTTTCTTTTGATATGTTTACTGGAATAAACGAATCTTTGGGAAGAATTGAGGTTTTTGATGGGCCACAATTTGCGGAGTATAAAAGAGAATCCAGAAGAGCTACAGGAAACTATCCTGCAGGCCCAGCTACACCAGAAGCGGATGCAGCATTATTTGAGCCTGTTGAGTTAGAAGGTATTGCTTTAGGAAGAACCACTGACTATGTGGGAGCTTTGCTCAGAACTGGAGTTATCCAAAATTATCAGGTCGGGGTTCAGGGAGGAAGTGACAAAACTACTTTTTTCATTTCCGGTAACTACTTCAATGAAACCGGGGTTGTGAAAAATCAGGATTTCTCGAGGTATACGTTCAGAATTAATCTCGATCATAAAATTACGGATAGAATAACCATTGGAACCTCTACCCTTTTGGTCAATAGTCTCAGAAATGGGGAGTTTTTTAACCCAATCGGCGGAGCAATGCAGGAAAACCCCCTCGGTAAACCATTCGACGATGATGGCAATCTAATATTTCTTCCTACAAACGACGGACTGAGAACGAATCCTTTTGCCGAAATTGTTCCAGGCGCCCAACTTGACGAAATTAGCCGTTACAGGATGTTCAATAGTATTTATGCGAGCATTAAACTGCATAAGAATCTGACTTTTAGAACCAACTTCGGACCGGATTTCAGTTTCCAGAGAGCTGGCAGATTTACTGGTTCTCAGACCAATTCCCGAAGAGGTGCCCCTCCAACGGGAAGCGTCAATGAAAGATGGGATTTCAACTATACACTGGAAAATTTTCTGACCTATGAGAAAGTGTTTGGCGAAAAACACAGGCTGAACGTAACTGCCCTTCAGGCCATTCAGCAAGACAGGTCAGAAAGGACCAATATCTCGGTATTGGGGATTCCGGCGCCAAGCCAGTTGTACCACCGGTTGGGAGACGCCAGTCAGATCACAGGTGCCAATACTGACCTGATAGAATGGGGACTTCTATCCTACATGGGCAGAATAAACTATGGCTACATGGACAAATACTTGCTCACAGCAACTCTTAGGGCCGATGGTTCTTCCCGTTTTGGTTCCAATACCAAATGGGGTTATTTCCCTTCTGTAGCATTTGCATGGAATATCACAAATGAACCTTTTATGGCCAATTCGAACATTGACCTGTTGAAATTGAGGGTAAGTTACGGTTCTATTGGTAACCAAGGTATCGACCCTTACCAAACTCAGCCTTTATTGGGCAGAACCGTTTATGCATTTGGAAATACACCCGCCTTTGGCTTTAGACCCAACACAATAGGGAACCCTGATCTCAGATGGGAGTCTTCTGCGACTTTCAATGTGGGTCTGGATTTTGGTTTGATTAAGGGTAGGTTGAACGGTTCCATAGAAGTATATGATACCCGTACCAGCAGCCTATTGGCTCCTCAGCCACTTCCCAACTCAACAGGATTTGGTGGTTTTACTACCAATATCGGGGAAACCCAAAATACAGGATTTGAATTGACCGTGACTTCCATTAACATGGACAGGGCAAATTTTAGATGGTCAACAGACCTGATATTCAACACCAACCGGGAGCAGATAATCAGTCTTGCGGGTGGCAAAGTGGATGACATTGCAGCTGCGAGATTTATCGGGCAGCCGATTACTGTATTCTATGACTTGAAAAAAGTTGGCATTTGGCAGACCAGTGAAGCTGATGTCGCCCAATCGTTTGGTGATAGAGTCGGAGAGATCAAAATTGATGACTTCAACGGGGACGGAAGAATCAATGCCGAGGACCGACAAATATTAGGTACGGCAGTGCCCGATTTTATTGCGGGTCTGACAAATAGGTTCAAATACAAAGCCTTTGACTTTTCCTTTTTCATATTCGCAAGGATAGGTCAGATGGTGAGAAGCCGCTTCCATGATTCTAATAATTCTCTCTTTGGAAGATATAACAACCTGGCTATTGATTATTGGACACCAAATAACCCTACCAATGATTTCCCAAGACCAAATCAGAATCAGGAAAGTCCTAAATATGCTTCTTCAATGTCTTATTTTGACGGCTCATTTGTTAAGATTCGGAACATCAATTTTGGATACACCCTTCCTGCACCATTGGCTACCAAAATGAAACTGCAGAGCCTCAGGATTTATTCCAGCATACAGCAACCATTTATATTTTCAGAATACAGGTCTCGGTTCAAGGGAATTGATCCTGAAACATTTATCGACGGAGAACAGGGCGTAGAAGGAGGAAGCGTGAGCGCCAATGTGGCCCCTGCCATTACTACATACACACTTGGTCTTAATGTAAGGTTCTGATATTATCAAAAAATATAGTTATGAAAACAATACAAATGATTTATAAAGACGCTTCACGGATTCTGAAAGGTCTGTTGATGTCAGTGGTAATGATCTTGGCTTCCTGCCAGGCAATATTAGAGGAAGATGTCATTTCCAGGATTGGAAATGACTATATGAATACATCAGGCGGCTTCAATGATGGTGTCAATGCAGCCTACAGTACCTTGAGAATGTGGTACGGTACGGAAAGAGGCAATAATTTTACCGTATTTGGTACTGATACCTATAGACAGGGTTCAGATGGAAGTTGGAAATTCATGAATGAATATACCAATCAATTTGATTCCAGAAACGGTCACGCAAGAGAGGTGTGGGATGAAGCCTATAGTGGTATCAATACCTGCAATGCATTGATAGAGAGGGCTCCTAATGTGACCGGTATTCCCGAGGCCACCAAAAATACCCGATTGGCCGAAGTCAAATTTCTCCGCGCCCACTATTATTTTATCCTTGTACAATTGTTCGGAGGTGTGGACCTCAGGTTGACCGAAACTTTAGTACCAACAACTGAAATCACAAGAGCATCAGAAGTGCAGGTATATGAAGCCATTGTCAGAGATTTGACGGAAGCTATTCCAGACTTACCCGCTATGATGAGGTCCAATGATTACGGACGTGCAACCCGGCCAGCAGCAGAGCATCTTCTTGGAAAAGTCTATTTGACCAAAGCCACTTCGACTGCCCAGGCAGGAGATGATTACAGCAAGGCGGAAGTTTTATTGAAAAAAGTCATCAGTGATTATGGTTTTATCCTTTTACCTGACTTTAAAGATGTACATGGTTTCGGAAATGAAATCAATAACGAAGTGATCTTTGCAGTTCAATATACCAGGGACCCCTTGACAAATGGTGGGGGAAATAATGGCCACGTATTTTTCCTAATGGAATATGATAATCAACCGGGAATGAGGAGAGATACCCAGAACGGTAGACCGTTCAAACGGTATAGACCTACCGATTATACATTAAATGTGGTATTTGCCGACAGAGAAAATGATGCCCGATACGATAAATCATTCGTCCATCTATTTAGAAGCAACAGACCAGGCACCTATAATACCTCCTTTGACCTTTCCAAACCCAGTGTAACCTTTACGGCTGGAGACACTGCTATTTTTCTGCCAGGATTTGAGATGCCGGCCGCCGAAAGGGCCACGAGGCCATATCAGGTGCTTACCCCCAGTCTTTACACCGATAAGCTTTATCCCGCTTTGAATAAGTTTCTTGACCCCGGAAGAGTTGACTTGACTCAATTTGAAGGTGGAAGGGATTATATCGCTTTCAGATTGGCTGATACTTACCTGATGTTGGGCGAAGCACTCTTTAGACAAGGGAAAAATGCTGAAGCAGCTACTTTTGTTAACAATGTCAGGAGAAGGGCTGCATTTCCAGGTAAAGAGTCAACCATGGAAGTGAATGCAGCTGATATCAATCTTGAGTTTTTTGTTGAAGAAAGAGCAAGGGAATTATTGGGAGAACAGATGCGGTGGTTTGACCTCAAAAGATGGGGATTGTTGCTCGAAAGGGTCAGACTCCATAACCCTGATGGGTCTGCCAATATCCAAGATTATCATGTACTTAGACCTATTCCACAAAATCAAATTGATAGGGTTTTAGGTGGTGAAGCAAGTTTCCCTCAAAACCCGGGATATTAGTCTAAACCACTAATTGAAGGAAAAGACCTCTCATTTGGGAGGTCTTTTTTATTTACCTGTGGATTCCCTTAAACTGATCTGTGAAGGCAAAATAATTATCTTATCTTCCAAAGGTGGCTGATTGGGCTTGGTCAGTTTCTTCATCAGCATTTGGGCACATTCCATTCCTAACTTCAATGCAGGCTGGGATATGGTTGTCAAAGTTGGTTGAAGTAAACCGGCAATCCGCATATTTGAAAAACTGATCATTTTAAAGTCCTTAGGCATTTGTAATTTGGTTTCCCTTGCTGCGTAATAGGTGGCAATAGCCAATTTCTCAACTGAGGCTACAATGCCATCAGGCCTGTCCAATCCATACAGAAATGCTGAAATCAGGCTGATGTTATCCTCTTCTTTTTGAGAGCATTGTATTACCCAACTCTCTTCAAATGGAAGAGATGAATCTTTCATCGCCTCTAAATACCCTCTTAATCTTTCCTTACCAATTGAAATTTCCTTGGACAATAGCAAAAAGTAAATTTTTTTACATCCTTTTTCAATCAGTAGGTTAGTCGCTTTCAATCCATTTTCATAATCATTTGTAATGAACTTGGTGGTTGGAATTTCTTTGCAAATTCTATCAAAAAATATAATCGGAACTCCTTTATTGTATACAGTCTCTAAGTGATCAATATTTTTGGTTTGACTTGATACCGACATGACTATGGCATCTACCCTACCATTGAGGAGATAGGAAATGATTTTTCTTTCTGTCTCTATTTTTTCATGGGTACTGTAGACCAACAAATGATATCCAAATTCTTGGGTAATTTCCTCAATCCCATCAATCACCTGACTAAAATAATTATTGATCCTTTCAGGAATAATCACTGCAATGGTTTTGCTTTTTTGCTCCCTTAGACTTCTTGCAAATGGATTGGGTTGATAATTCAATGCTTTGGCTAAAGCAACAACTCGATCTTTAGTGGGTTGACTGATTTCATAACTGTCATTTAAAGCCCTAGACACTGTTGATGGTGCTAGACCAAGTTTTTCCGCTAGATATTTGATATTGACCTCTGACATGCCCATTATTCCATTTGTAAACAAGAAACTAATTTTAAACCAGATTATTCAAAAATCAAATTTATTGTTTAGAACTTTGAAATCATCCGATATATTAAATGGTGCGAAATCGATTGCACTGATTCTTAGGATTGACTTGCTTTTCTTTGTACTGTTTCCTTAAATTACATCAAAACAAACCTAAATTAACCATGGATATTCTACCCAAGCGCAGTATTCAAACTTATATCACAGAGGACTTTTTACTCTCCAACGAATTTTCCAAAATACTGTATCATGAATATGCCAAAAACCAGCCTATCATAGATTATCACAATCATTTATCACCGGAACAAATTTCTAATAACAAGGTCTTCGACAATATTACTGAAATATGGCTTAAAGGTGATCATTATAAATGGCGTGCCATGCGGACTTTGGGTATTGACGAAAAATTCATTACCGGAGATTCCAATGATTGGGAGAAATTTGAAAAATGGTCTTACACAGTTCCCTATACTTTAAGAAATCCCCTATACCATTGGACCCAGTTAGAACTGCAACGATATTTTGAAATCCACCAATTATTGGACCAAAACAATGCGATGGAGATCTATAAAATCACAAATGAAAAAGTAGTGAGTGATGATTTCAGTTCACAAAGCTTGTTGTCGAAAATGAACGTTGAGGTAGTCTGTACAACAGATGATCCAACTGATTCCCTAGAACATCACCGGAATTTTAGAAACTCAGGTACTTCTCTAAAAATGTTTCCAGCTTTTCGGCCTGATAAATCCTACACTATTCATTCTCCAAATGAATATCGGATATACCTCAGTAAACTAGAAGAAGCTTCAGGGATCAACATTCATAATTATGATGATTTACTTTTAGCCCTTCAAAACAGAGTTAACTTTTTCCATGAAAACGGAGGGCGATTGTCAGACCATGGACTTGAAAATCTCTACCATTTCAATAATAGTCCTTTTGACAAGCACAAAATATTCAAAAGTGTATTGGAAGGAAAAATCCCCTCCGATAAGGAGGTTGCTTTTTTTAAATTCAAAACTTTACAGGAGTTGTGTAAAATGTACCATGCCAAAGGCTGGACACAACAGTTTCATCTGGGTGCATTGAGAAACAATAACAGCAGGATGTTCAGGCAACTTGGGGCTGATACAGGATTTGATTCTATTGGTGATTTCAGTCAGGCATCTTCCCTATCGGGCTTCCTCAATGAATTGGACAAAACTGATCAATTGACCAAGACTGTCATTTATAACCTAAATCCCAGTGACAATGAAGTAATAGCGACCATGACCGGAAATTTCAATGATGGGAGCATCAAAGGAAAAATCCAATTCGGATCAGGGTGGTGGTTTTTGGACCAAAAAGTCGGTATGAAAGCACAGATGAATACACTTTCAAATATGGGACTGATTTCCTGTTTTGTTGGCATGTTGACTGATAGTCGAAGTTTCCTTTCATTTCCAAGGCACGAATATTTCAGAAGAATATTGTGTGATCTTTTTGGTAAAGACATGCAAAACGGTGAACTCCCTCATGATGAAAAATGGATCGGGAAAATCATTCAGGATATATGCTACAACAATGCCAAGGATTTTTTCCAATTCCCCAATAAATAGCTGGTTTTAGTTCATTTTTAGCATATGTTGAATTAAATTCAGCAAGTGAATTTTAATTTAAATCTTAAGTCATGAAATTATTCTCAGTAAAAAATAAAAAAATCATTATTACAGGAGCCACCGGTGTATTGGGCGAAAGCATGGCAAGGCACTTGGCCAAAGAAGGTGCTCAGGTCATCATTATTGGAAGGACACCTTCGAAAGTTGAAAAGCTTATCGAAGATTTAAGAAAAGAAGGGGGAAAAGCTGATGGATTTTTGGCTGATGTCACCAAAGAAAATCAAGTAGAATTGGTGGCACAAAAAATCAAAGATAGATACAAAACAGTAGATGTATTAATCAATCTGGCCGGAGGAAACATGCCAGAGGCCTTAGTTAGACCTGATCAGACTTTGGGAGATCTTTCCGCTGATGCTGTCAAAAAAGTAATGGACCTTAATTATCAGGGCACTTTAATCCCTATCCAAAAATTTTTCCCTTTAATGCTTTCCAATAATTCCGGAAACATTATCAATATCTCCTCTATGGCGGCAAGCAGGCCAATGACAAGAGTGGTTGGCTATTCGTCGGCAAAAGCAGCCATAGACAATTTGACTAAATGGCTAGCAGTTGAATTCAATCAAAAACATGGTCCCCAATTCAGGGTGAATGCCATAGCCCCTGGATTTTTTCTTACAGAACAGAACCGCGCTTTACTTACAGAATCTGATGGTAGTTTGACCCAAAGGGGAAGTAAAATTATCGAACATACCCCTATGGCAAGATTTGGCGATCCAAAAGACCTTCTCGGTACTTTGCAATGGCTCTGCTCTGATGCCTCAAGATTCGTAACAGGAATCATTATCCCGGTTGATGGCGGGTTTTCAGCTAATTCGGGAGTTTAAAAAGACATTAGACGTAAGACATAAGACTCAAGACGTAAGAAGTTATTGGTTAATGTGTTAATTTTCGATAGTCTTGTTTCTTTTTTCTTGTTTCTATAATCTCATATCTCATGTCTCACGTCTCACATCTCAAAAAAAAATGACCTATAAAATGGAACAGACCATGCGCTGGTATGGTCCCAAAGACCCAGTAAGTTTATCAGACATCAGGCAGGCAGGCGCCACCGGCATCGTATCTGCCCTGCACCATATTCCCAATGGGAATATATGGACGCGTGAAGAAATAAAGAAAAGAAAGGATATCATTGAAGCTACGGGGCTGACTTGGTCTGTAGTGGAATCTGTGCCTGTACATGAAAAGATCAAAACAAGATCAGGGAATTTTGCTGAATTGATTAGCAATTATAAACATACCATTGAAAATCTAGCCTCTGAAGGCATACATATCATCTGCTATAATTTTATGCCGATATTGGATTGGACCAGGACAGCACTCGCCTGGAACTTGCCCAATGGAGCCAAAGCACTCCGGTTTGAAAAAAAGGAAGTGGTGGCTTTTGACCTATTTATGCTCAAAAGAAAAGATGCAGAAAATGAATATACTCCTGCAGAAATTCAAAGGGCCAAGGAGTTTTTTGAAAATGCCCCAGAGCAGGAGTTGAAAAGAGTTCAAGACAATATTCTAAAGGGACTGCCCGGCTCGGAAGAAGGTTATACAATGGAACAGTTCCAAGCGGCATTAGATACCTACAATGGTATTGGACATAAGGAATTAGAAACTCATCTGAGATTATTTTTGGATGAAATCCTTCCTGTGGCTGAAAAACATGGAGTAAGAATGGCCATTCATCCTGATGATCCCCCTTTTGATGTTTTTGGATTGCCAAGGGTGATGAGTACTGCCAATGACATGAAAAGACTGGTTTCAGATAATCCAAGCCCGAATAATGGCTTTACTTTCTGTACGGGTTCCTATGGAGTCAGAGCTGACAATAACCTTCCCAACATGGTAAAAGAATTTGGAGATCATATCCATTTTATCCACCTCCGAGCCACCAGAAGAGATTCGGAAGGCAATTTCTACGAAGATGACCATTTGACCGGAGATGTTCCTATGGAGGCTGTTATCCATGAAATACTGAAAGTCCAGCAAGAAAGACAAATTTCAATTCCTATGCGTCCCGACCACGGACATCAGATGTTGGATGACATTGTCAAACCAATTGTGAATCCGGGCTATACTGCTATTGGCAGATTGAAGGGATTGGCAGAAATCAGGGGTGTGGAAGCGGGGTTGGTTTGGGCGGGGATGATCTAATCATTTCAGCCAGTCAACCTGAATATGCAAATGGTTATCATTATCGGGAAAAACACCTCCAAGATGAGGAATCATTTCCCTCAGTCTTGGGTCTTGCAAATAGGAGACTGGGGCTGATTTGAATTTTGGTAAAGCCCTATTTTTGAAAAACCCACCTTGAAATGGTAGTCCGAAAAACATACGTTTTCTATATTGGAGAGGCAGAGACATCAAATAATCAAAAATATTGATTACCATTTCAAGCGATCCGGTTGTATTAAAACCACCATTTTTATAATTGATATCAATGCTTTTTCCGGCACAATGTCCCGTGCATTTTCCGTTTGTCCCGATTTTTCTAACAAAACTCCCAATAATGATATTCCCGTATCTATTTTTTTTGGCCATTTCTGTAATATGGGATATAATTGGAAGGACAGGTATAATAGCGCTTTTTGAATTAACTTGGAAAACTTTTTTTCCTTGTACAATATCTTCCAGCTGCTTTTTAGAATTAAAGGCTGTTCCCTAAAAGCCACCATTCATGATGTTAAGGATTTGGGAGGCATGCCATTTATTGAATTCAAACGCGTCAGAAATAGATGGGGATATGGGAGGAGTCTCTACTATAGAAATTGGGATATTCAATTTTGGCCGCAACTTTTGCCAGGTTTTCGGGCCTAAAATCCCATCAGCTTCAAGTCCGTTTTCCTGTTGCCACTTGGAAAGAGCCTCGGCAAAAGCTTCATCGCCAAGGCTTGAATTGTCCAATTCGGAATAAGGTAAAAGAAAGTCATTTATATAAGTGAGGTAATTCGTCAAATGCAGTTTATTTATGAAATCTCTATTTCGTAAGATTGCTTTTTTAAGGTTAAATTCCGGATTAAACCTTTCGAAATTTTCGTAAGAAAACCCATCTACAAAGGGATTTTCAAATGAAAAACCAATTTCACTACCTAAAATTTTTGAATCAAAAAACTCTTCCTCATAGGCATCCTTGTCAGTGTATGAGTTTTCAAATAGGTGAAAGTGATCCATCAAGCCTTCTGAATGATCTAAAACTTCCTCATCATAAGCGTCTTTGTCAGGATAGGAGTTTTCATATAGGAAAAAATGATCTATCGAGTCTTCTGATGTATTAAAACCCTCCTCCTCATAGGCATCTTTTTTTGGCAAAAAATCTTCCTGCTCTAATATATCTTCCATGTCCAATTGGGCAAATTG
>NZ_JBGSXS010000280.1:0-15719 GCF_041751335.1 Aquiflexum sp. | reverse complement strand
CCAAGAAGGGCACACAGTGTAGCTGCCCAGGGCGGTATCAATGCGGCCAAGGATTATAAAAATGACGGAGACAGTATATGGCGGATGTTTTATGATACTGTCAAAGGCGGGGATTTCCGTTCGCGGGAAGCAAATGTTTACCGGATGGCAGAATGTTCCCTGGGTTTAATTGACCAAGCTGTAGCACAGGGTGTCCCTTTTGCACGTGAATATAGCGGCTATCTCAGCAATAGATCATTTGGTGGTGTGCAGGTCAGCAGGACCTTTTATGCCCGTGGACAAACAGGACAGCAATTGCTGCAAGGTGCCTATCAGGCGCTTATAAGGCAATCGGAAGTCGGTCTGTTGACCATCCATACAAGACATGAGATGTTGGACCTTATCCTGGAAGAGGGGAAAGCCAAAGGGATCGTAAGCAGAAATCTTGATACCGGTCAGATCAAAAGCCATATGGCCGATGCCGTGATTTTGGCCACTGGGGGATATGGAAAAATCTATTACCTTTCTACATTGGCAATGAACTGTAATGCGACTGCCATTTGGCGGGCACAAAAAAAAGGGGCATTTTTTGGAGCACCAAGCTGGACCCAGTTTCATCCCACCTCTCTTCCGCAGATGGGTGAATATCAGTCTAAATTGACGCTGATGTCTGAATCCCTAAGAAATGACGGAAGGATTTGGGTTCCTAAAAAACCAATGGAAAACAGAACCCCAGGAGAAATACCCGAAGAAGAGCGGGACTATTATTTGGAGAGAAAATACCCTTCGTTTGGCAATCTTGCTCCAAGGGACATTTCCTCAAGGGCTGCAAAGGAACAGATTGATGCAGGTCATGGAATCGGCCCCCTTAGAAATGCAGTCTATCTGGATTTTAATGATGCAATAAAAAGAGACGGGAAAGATGTCATTGTCAAGAAGTACGGTAACCTTTTTGACATGTATAAAAAAATCACAGGAATGGATGCTTATCAGGAGCCCATGATGATTTCTCCCTCTGCTCATTTTTCCATGGGGGGATTATGGGTCGATTACGAACTGATGAGCAATCTCGAAGGACTTTTTGTGCTTGGAGAAGCCAACTTTGCAGACCATGGGGCAAACAGATTGGGAGCCAATTCACTTCTACAGGCCTGTGTCGATGGGTATTTCATTGCTCCCCATACGGTCATGAATTATCTGGCAGGTGAAAAACCAATCGAAAACCTGACTACTCCAAACGCTGAAAAATCAATCAAAGAAACAAAGCTTCGCCTGACCAGGCTTTTATCGGTTCAAGGTAATACCACAGCAGAAGAATTCCATAAAGCATTGGGAAAAGTACTGTACACCAAATGTGGTCTTTCAAGAAAAAGATCAGAATTATTGGAGGCCAAGAAAGAACTGAAAGCGCTCCAAGAGTCATTTTACAAAGATCTTGTTGTGTCAGGTTCATTAGATGTCATCAATTTCGAACTCGAAAAAGCCGGACGGGTCGAAGATTATCTTGAACTATCCCAATTGATTGTAGAAGATGCCCTTCAGAGAGAGGAATCATGTGGCGCACACTTTCGTGTGGAACATCAAACAGAGGAGGGAGAAGCAAAACGGAATGACGAAGATTTTAAATTTGTATCTGTTTGGGAAAGCACACTAGAAGGTGAATATAGTTTACATAAAGAAATGCTTGAATTTGTATCCATCAAAATCAGTGAAAGGAGCTATAAATGAGTAAAATGAAATTGACATTACATATTTGGAGACAATCCGATACACATACCAAAGGCCGATTTGAAACCTATGTACTTGAAGACCTTGACAGCCACATGTCAGTGCCTGAAATGCTTGATCATTTGAATGATAGATTAATTAAGGAAAGAAAAGATCCGATTGCTTTTGATTCCGACTGTAGGGAAGGGATTTGTGGACAGTGTGGATTTGTCATTAATGGGCATGTACAAAGCCCTGAAGAACATGCCACAACCTGTCAAACTCATTTAAGAAGCTTCAAAGATGGTGATGTTCTTTACCTTGAACCATTCCGTGCCAAAGCATTCCCGATCAAAAAGGATCTTTGTGTAGACCGAAAGGCGCTTGACAGGATAATTGGAAAAGGGGGCTACATAAGTGTCAATACAGGTCAGGCACCTGAGGCCAACGGAATACTTATTAGCCATGACCAAGCCGAAAGAGCCTTTGATGCTGCATCATGCATCGGATGTGGTGCATGTGTTGCAGTATGTAAAAACGCAAGTGCGGCCCTTTTCACCTCCGCTAAAATAAGTCATTTGGTATTGCTTCCGCAAGGGAAACAGGAAGCCAAAAAGAGGGCTGTATCTATGGTAGAACAAATGGATAAAGAAGGGTTTGGTGCTTGTTCTTTTACAGAGGCCTGCGAGGCAGTCTGTCCCCAAAGTATTTCTATTTCTCACATTGTTATGATGAACAGAGAATTTTTTAAAAGTGTCTAACTTAAATGGTTATCCGTTTCTTTGCCATTAAATCAATATTCTACTACTATCAGGACGGAAGACCGATGACCGATGTACCTTGCATTTAGTTTCATGGCGAGAATTATATTGAATTACCATTATACCAGTATCATTGCGGATGTTCATGATAACTTGAAACTGATTAAAATAATAACATGATTTCAATTTCATACATTACAAAAATCTAAAATACTTTTCATAATTTTTGGTTATCAATATTCTAGGTTTCTCATTTGCAAAATTGAGGAACAATTCTTGTATATTGGCAATCCAAATTATTAGATATTAATTTATGTACAGGTTATTAGTTACTTGCCTTTTTTCAATATTGATTATTGGGAATATACACGCACAAAAATCAAGGGATCACATTTCAGGTGGTTTTGGATTGGGAATGATTTATGCTGACAATGCAGGCATATATAAATACATGCAGTTCAAAACTTTGCCTGCCTTTTCTGTGGCTTATTCCAAAGAATTATCCTATAAATTAGATTTAAGGACTACTGTAGGTGGTCAGATACTCAACAGTGGAGAATTCAGGCCTTTAAACACTCCTGTAATTGTTGATTGGGGAAATAATGGTCAAGCTTATTTCTTCAAGGGCAATGCCTTTTTCGTAGATTTGATGCCCATTTTACACCTCAATCCAAATGAATCAGGGCGGGCCGGTGAAGCCGTAAATTATTACATGGGACTTGGTCTTGGTGGAATGTACTCCCAAAGGGCCCAAAGAGTCTTACGTGACGGTTTAATTGAAAACGGCATTTTTGTGGAAGGTTTTGTAGAAAGGTCAAATCAAACTACAGCAACTGCCTATATACCCTTTAAAATCGGTTTCAGCACCAACCTCGAATATGAATGGGACCTTGCTTTTGAGATGAATGTCATGACTGTAATTGGTTCAGAAATAGACGGAAATAATATGACAAACAAGCTGTTCTACCCAGATGTTCTCGTCAATTTCCAAGTGATGCTTAGAAGATATCTAAGAAGGTAAAACCTAAAAGAAAGTATACAATTAACTTTTCTCTATTGACAGTTCAATTGAGCATTTTTTATTTTCCAACTCCAATTTTATGCTTAAAAACAATGCAATTTTGCGGCATAATGGTTACATCAAAAAAACCATAAGCTGAAAATTTTTCTGGTTTATATCCAGATAGATTTTTCAGCTTATGGTTTTAAATTTATTAAATTTTAGTGACACATAGGATTAGACCTAAAACACTTAGTTTATTTCAGAATAATTTCTCTTTCCACATAACCCCCTCTGGTAGAAAGTAATTTTAAAGTGGCCTTTACAGGTTCTTTTTGATTTACTTTAACTCTGAAAATTGCCTCCTTGGATTCACCTGACTCAGTGTATCCTGCATAAATAGTCTTATCGTACAAATCAGGAGATGTAATCTGTACAATGGCATTTTCATGACCTTTGGTTAAATCCTTTTCAAATTCCAGCATCAACCTGTCTTCCCTGACGATTTTTACTCTCTTGGCCTGTTCTAATGCTACTGGGAGATTACCTGAGTTAGTCCAGGTCACTGTCACAATATATTCATCACCAGATTTGGTAACTTTTACATCTTTAATTTCAATTTGGGGAAGATCCAAGGCCATAGCCAAATTAAAGAGTGATTGTTTTTTAATCCAACCTTCCAGTTGCCAAGGCGGTCCGTTCTGTGAAAAGAACTTCGGATGAAATCCCCCTATTTCCACTTCGCCCAATTGAGGATGATCAAATTTCTCCCAAGCTTTAAATCCTCTTGACTGGTTTTCCTCATCATCCCATCGAATTGCATCATAATCGTCATAAGCACCGTCTCCATCATAGTCCTTCATGGCACCATTGTTCCACAATTCATCTCCATACCAAACAGCACCATAATAGAAATATCCAAAATCCGGTCCATGTCCAAACAGCGGGTTTGGCTTAAGTGGATCTCCTGTCAATCTATTAACTTTCCCTCTAGTACTATAGGTCTCATAAACATCTCCTGCCCAAGGATAACCGGTAATAGTCATTCCCAAACTATCATAATATTCATAAATCAGTCTATCCTTTAGGAACATGGATTCTTCACTAGAAGAAGTAGATGGTGGCCTAAGGTGCATTGGAACCCTGGTATCCAATGAATTGACCACAGAAATATTGGGATGTGAAAGTAACCAAAGGACTGTTGACCTTGTCTCAATTTCACTGAGAGGATATTCTCCAGCGCCAAATTGTGTATATCCTCTTCCAGTAGCATCTCCCCTATTGTCAGGTCTCCAGTTTTCCGGGTAGTTTCTATGAAGATCAAGTCCACCAATGCCATCCTCATTGAATTTTCCATCTCCGTCATTATCAATCCCTTCGGAGTACAATAAATAATCTCCTTTTCCTTCAAGGACACGCTTCATCAGTCTACCCTTAGGGTCCTTTGGATCAATAATAAAATTTGCTTTTTCCTTATCATCCTCACTAACAGCTTTTTTTCGCATCATATGGATAACACCATCATCGTTGAGGTCCTCTTCAGGGTCTTCATCATATAATCCATCTCCATCTACATCATAAGGTCTAACAGTGCTCCGATTTCTTTGCTCTGAAAAAAGATACATATTTGTGCCGTCAGGATTGTTCTGAGGACGAATATAAATTGTTTTGGTGTCGATCAATTTGGTGATTTGGGGATCTTTACCGTAGTTTTCTAAGAGGTGATTTGTCAACCAGAAAACGGCTTCACTCGCTGTCACTTCTCCACCATGTCTACCACCTTCAAAATAAGCTGCGGGCTTATCTGTGCTTTTTCCGGTTTTTTTGTTAGAGATGGTCATTTGCAAAATTGGTCTTCCCTCAAATGACTTTGCAACTTCGTACAGTTCAGTAATATCAGGATACTTCTCTGCCCATAGCCTGTACCAATGATACATGACATCAGGAGTATGGTAAATATCAAAAGTCAACTTTTCTTTTGCTTCATACTCCACTTCAGGAAATTGATGTTTCTTGAAAAAAGACTGACCGTGTCTTTCACCCGAAATGGTATAAAATTTGGTTTTTTCATCTTGTTCAGGCCACTTTTTTAGATCTACATAAGATGATTCTTGCGCTAAAGAATTTCCATATGCGAAAAGTGATAACCCTGTCAATAAGAGTAGATATTTCTTCATCATTGTTGTTTGTTGTTCAGGATAAAATTAGGATTTGCCTTTACTCCTTCCTAACCGCTCAAAAAAAAATCCCCAATGAACGGTTCATTGGGGAAAATTATACTAATCAAACTACCTTATTTTAATAACCAATCGTCAATTCAAAATTCATGGCTTCATATTTATCAAAACCAGGTACGGGTATAGCACTTGGCATTTTTCTTAAAACATATCCCACTCTTTCTATCAAACCTTTATCAGCCTCTTCATTTAATACTTTATAACCTGTTAATTTACCTTTGTCGTTAATACTAACCAATACACGTAATTCCTCTATTTCTGCACTCTTTTTGGATCGAAAGATGAAAGATGAGCTTTTATCCAACATTTCCAAGGTTGACTCTGACCATGTCCATGGAGAAAAGTAAAAATAATCAGTTTCCAATTCATCTCCTGAAATAATAGATGAATTTACAGATTCTCCCAAGGGAATGAGTGAAACATTTTCAGGAACTCTGTCATTGGAGGAGTTCATAGTTTTTTTGGAATCTACATCCCATGTAATCATATTGGATGCAATTGATTGTTGCTGCGAGAAAATTACTGTTCCGAAAAATAAAATCAGAACTCCGATTAGTTTGTTCATGGGTTTGTGCATTTAAGTTGTACAAATATACAGATAAAATATTTTCAAATGCAAATTATTGTTGTTCAAATATTTTTGTGGGCACAAAAAAGTCTTGCCATTAGCAAGACCCTTTTTAGAATATAAACCCAAATATAACTTTAGAGATTAAAAGTTTCTAAAATTAAGATGCTGAAAATAATATAAAACTAAGTTTCTCAATTATTTATTTGACAAAAACAATTATTTACCAAATTTTCTATAATTCTCAAACAACGTCACCAAAGTAAATGCATTTTGGTCATTTTTACAAATTGAAAAATTTATTTTGGTATTTTTTAAGTATTTCATAATTTACCTGCCAAATAATTAACATAGCCTCAAATTAACCCAAAAAAAATGGACAAAATTTTAGATATTGATAATGTCGATCTCAAGATCATTTCATTATTAAATGATGATGCAAAAACTCCCTATACCGAAATCGCCAAAAAAGTCTATGTATCCTCAGGAACAGTACACGTTCGGATGAGAAAACTCGAGGATATGGGTATTGTAAAAAGTGCAACGCTTAATATTGATTTCTCAAAATTAGGCTATGATATTTCGGCATTTTTGGGAATCTATTTGGAGAAAAGTTCTCTTTACGACACCGTTATTGACAGATTAAAGGAGATTTCAGAGGTCATCAATGCCTACTATACTACTGGGAATTACAGCATTTTTGCAAAAATTATCTGTAAAGACACCAATCACCTCCGAACCGTATTGGATAAAATCCAAAAAGTTGAAGGAATTGATAGAACCGAAACATTGATAGTTCTTGAAGAAAGCATCAATAGGCCCATTCAGTTTTTCGACAAAAAGATTGACTAATGTCAGTGAATTTTGAATAATAAGTTAAAAATAACGTAATTTAGATTAAATCTAATTTAATTTATTTTAAAGTTAATCCAAGATTAAATATAATTATAATATTAAGGTCAAAATTTAAAAACTTGACCTTTTATTTTTTTATATCATTGATTATAAGTCATATAACTCAATTTTTTTTAAGATTTCATAGAAATTTGAAATGACCCTGAACATAATAATTTGGTTTAATGTTGTATCTTCGCACAGCAAACTATAATTAGTCTAAATAACTCAACCTCATGAGCAAAGACAATCAAATTTTAGAAGAATTTACATCTAGAGAATATGAACATGGCTGGTCGGTGGATCTGGAAGCAGATGAAGCTCCTGCCGGATTGAATGAAGGTATTATCAGATGGATTTCTTCAAAAAAAGAAGAACCTGAATGGTTATTAGAATGGAGGCTTAAGGCTTTTAGGAATTGGTTGACCATGATCGAACCTGAATGGGCAAACGTACATTATCCAAAAATCGACCTTCAATCTTTGAAGTATTACTCCGCACCAAAGCAAAAGAATAAACCAAAAAATCTTGACGAGATAGATCCTGAATTACTTCAGATTTATGAAAGATTAGGAATTTCTTTGAATGAGCAGAAGAGATTACAGGGAATAGCGGTTGATGCAGTCTTAGACTCCGTATCAGTGGGTACTACTTTTAAAGTAACGCTTTCTAAGTTGGGGATCATTTTTTGTTCATTCAGCGAAGCAGTAAAAGAACACCCCGAATTAGTTAAAAAATATTTGGGTTCTGTTGTACCAATCAACGACAATTATTATGCTGCGCTTAATTCTGCGGTTTTTTCTGACGGATCATTCTGTTACATACCGAGTGGGGTAAGATGTCCTATGGAATTATCTACCTACTTTAGAATTAATGCTGCCAACACAGGTCAATTTGAAAGAACTTTGATTATTGCTGAAGAAGGCTCTTATGTATCCTATTTAGAAGGATGTACTGCTCCACAAAGAGACGAAAATCAATTGCATGCCGCTGTAGTGGAAATCTACGCTGCCAAAAATGCTGAGGTTAAATATTCCACAGTACAAAATTGGTTCCCTGGCGATAAAGAAGGTAAAGGCGGGATTTTTAATTTTGTTACAAAACGAGGAATCTGTGCCGGTGACTATTCTAAAATATCATGGACCCAAGTGGAAACAGGGTCTGCTGTTACTTGGAAATACCCTTCGTGCATATTAAAGGGAGATCATTCAGTTGGAGAATTTTATTCAGTAGCTGTAACCAACAATTATCAACAAGCAGATACCGGCACCAAAATGATCCACATTGGTAAAAATACCCGCTCAAGAATTGTATCGAAGGGAATCTCAGCTGGGCATTCACAGAATTCATACAGGGGTCAAGTGCAAGTAATGAAGCGGGCAACCAATTCCCGCAATTTCTCTCAATGTGACTCCTTATTAATGGGAGGCAAATGTGGTGCGCACACTTTTCCATATATAGATATCCAAAACTCAACTGCCCAAGTGGAACATGAAGCAACAACTTCAAAAATAGGCGAAGATCAGCTTTTCTATTGTAACCAAAGAGGTATTTCAACTGAAGATGCTGTAGCATTGATAGTCAATGGATATGCTAAGGAGGTACTCAACCAATTGCCAATGGAGTTTGCTGTTGAAGCTCAGAAGCTATTAGCACTGACCTTGGAAGGATCAGTTGGTTAAAATTGAAAATTTTAAAATAATCATCGAAATGTTAATTATAAAAAACCTACATGCCTCAATAGAGGGAACTCCTATTTTAAGAGGGATCAATTTAGAAGTAAAAGCCGGTGAGGTGCATGCCATCATGGGGCCAAATGGTTCTGGAAAATCAACCTTAGCATCAGTATTGGCCGGAAGGGAAGAATTTGAAGTGACAGAAGGTGAAGTTTTATTCAAAGGAAAGAATCTTTTAGAATTGGCACCTGAGGAAAGAGCAAGGGAAGGCGTATTTTTGGCATTTCAATACCCTGTAGAGATCCCTGGGGTTAGCACAACCAATTTTCTTAGAACAGCTGTTAATCAAGTAAGGGATTACAGAGGTTTGGAACCTTTGGATGCTGTTAAATTTCTTTCTGTTATGAAAGAAAAAATGAAATTGGTAGAAATTGATCAGAAGTTAATGAGCCGTTCATTGAATGAAGGTTTTTCCGGTGGTGAAAAAAAGAGAAACGAAATCTTTCAAATGGCGATGTTGGAACCAACACTATCCATTTTGGATGAAACTGATTCAGGTTTGGACATTGATGCGCTTAGGATTGTGTCTAATGGTGTCAATCAACTTAAGTCCGCTGAAACCGCTACAATTGTGGTAACCCATTATCAAAGGTTACTTGACTATATAGTTCCCGATTTTGTTCATGTACTTTTCAATGGAAGAATAGTCAAATCCGGTACCAAAGACCTAGCGCTTGAGTTAGAAGAAAAAGGATATGATTGGATCAAAGAGGAAGTGAATGCAACTTCTGTTTAAACATTTTTCCAAATCTCTATCTTGAATAATCCATGACTACCTTAGCCAAAAACAAAATTACAGAGCTGTTTCTGAATCAAGCCCCTTCTTTTGAAAATTTTCCCCAATTAAGGGAAAAAGGGCGGTTTCTAATTATTGAAAATGGTTTGCCTGCCTTGAAAGAGGAGGAATATAAATTTACTCCAATCAGTAAAAAGCTTGAACAGTCTATTAGCAATTTCTCACCTTCAAAAAAATCTACCCTCGATCAAAATATGGTTCAATCCCATCTTTTTGAAGGATTTGAAGGTGACCTGTTAGTCTTTAACAACGGGAATTATGACAGTTCTCTTTCATATGTTAATCAATCAGGACTTGAGGTATTATCACTGACTGATTCAGCACCAGAATTACTGGGTAAAATTGCGATAACTGAAAAGGACCCTTTTGTCAGCCTAAATGATTTTTATTTTGAAGATGGTATCTTCTTAAAAGTGAAGAAAAATCAGAAAATTGATAAACCTGTATTTTTTCTTTTCTTCAATGAAGCGAATGTAGGACAAGTCATTAGTCCTAGAATTCTAATTGAAGTTGAGGAAAATGCAGAAATTTCCTTTTTGGAAAATACAATTTCACTCGATGATTCTGCTTACTTCAGTAATGCAGTTACTGAAATTAAAGGGGGCCCGAATTCCCACATTCAATACAATCGACTTCAATCCGAAAACAAAAAGTCCATAATTGTTAATAATCTCGAAACTGATATCCATAGGGACGCCACCTTTACTTCTGTAGTGATATCATTATCTGGAGATATGGTCAGAAATAACCTCAGTCTGAACCTCAAGGATTCTGGCTGTGAAGGCAATATGTATGGTCTGTACTTGTTGAATGGAAAAACACACGTGGACAACCACACAAATGTCGACCATACAAAACCCCACTCTGAATCCAACGAACTATACAAGGGGATATTGGCAGACAGCTCAAGAGGAGTATTTAATGGAAAAATATTTGTCCGACAGGATGCACAAAAAACAAATGCCTTTCAACAAAACAACAATATTCTTCTTTCTGATGACGCTACGGTCAACACTAAACCACAATTGGAGATCTGGGCAGATGATGTGAAATGTTCCCATGGTTGCACCACAGGTCAATTAGATGAGGAAGCACTATTCTATCTACGTTCAAGGGGTTTGGGAAAAGATCAGGCAAAAGGAATGTTATTATATGCATTTGCCGGTGAAGTCTTGGAACATGTTTCAGATGATAGTTTCAAAAAGTATCTGACAAGTATTGTTCAGGAAAGATTAGGTAGTAATTTTTAATCGAAATATGCCTGTAAACTCAGAAAAAATAAGAAGTATATTCCCGGTCCTTCACCAAAAGGTTAATGGAAAGCCTTTGATCTATTTGGATAATGCCGCAACAACTCAAAAACCAAAGTCAGTACTCGATGCATTGACTGACTATTACAAACACGACAATTCAAATATACATAGAGGTGCCCATACATTGGCAGACCGGGCGACAAGGTATTATGAAAAAACACGTACCGTCTTAAAAGAATTTTTAAATGCCAAAGAAGAGGAGGAAATAATTTTCACTAAGGGAACCACAGAGAGTATCAATTTGGTGGCTGCCACATATGGAAGAAAATTTATTACTAAAGGAGATGAAATCCTTATCTCTACTATGGAACACCATTCCAATATTGTTCCTTGGCAAATGCTTTGTGAAGAAAAAGAAGCTATATTAAAGATTATTCCCATCAATGATTCCGGAGAAATTCTAATGGATGATTTTGATAGTTTGTTGAATGAAAAGACTAAACTTGTCAGTATAGTTCATGTATCCAATGCCTTGGGGACCATCAACCCTGTCAGGGAAATCATAAAAAAAGCACACCATTTTGGGGCAAAAGTCCTTTTGGATGGTGCCCAATCCACAAGTCATCTTGATGTAAATGTACAGGAACTCGATTGTGATTTTCTAGCTTTCTCCGCTCATAAGTTATACGGGCCCACAGGATTAGGGGTGCTTTACGGTAAAAGAAAGATTCTCGAATCCATGCCCCCTTATCAGGGAGGTGGTGAAATGATAAAAGAAGTGACCTTTGCAAAAACTACATACAACGATATACCTTTTAAATTTGAGGCAGGAACACCCAATATCGCAGATGTGATTGCTTTTCAAAAGGCTTTAGAATTTATCAATGAACTTGGTAAATCCAAAATTAAAACACATGAGGATAATCTACTAAGTTATGCCACGAGCCTTCTAGGAGAAATTAAAGGTTTTATTCCAGTAGGTACAGCAAAGGAAAAAGTCAGTGTGCTATCCTTCAATATTAATGGTATGCATCCTTTTGATGTGGGAATGATGCTAGATGCCAATGGAATCGCAGTGCGTACCGGACATCATTGTACTCAACCTTTAATGCAAAGATTCGGAATCGAGGGAACCGTAAGAGCCTCATTTTCTGTTTATAATACCGAATCAGAAATAGATTATTTGGCCTCAGCAGTGGCGAAAATTGCAAAAATTAAAAATAAATGAGTAGCATTCAGGAAATACAAAAAGAGATCATCGACGAATTTGACATCTTGGGAGACGATAAGGAATCGACTATCTATTACATTATGGAACTAGGAGCATTGCTACCTGAGTTTCCTGAATCAGAAAGAATAGAAGAAAACATCATCAAAGGCTGCCAATCCAAGGTTTGGCTTACTACCCAAGAAGACGACGACAAAATAATTTTCTTGGCAGATTCAAATACTGATATCACCAAAGGATTGATCAGTCTATTAATCAGGGTCTTATCAGGAAGAAACCCACAGGAAATTCTTCATGCACAGCTTGATTTTATAGATAAAATCGGAATGGGAAATATCATCGGATCCCAAAGATCCAATGGATTGGCTGCCATGATAAAACAAATGAAACTGTATGCATTAGCATATCAGACCAAACAAAATATCTGAATATATGACAGGTTCTACCTCAGAAAATATTGAAATTCCAACTCAGGAACTCAAAGATAAAGTAATCAACGCCATCAAACAGGTCTATGATCCGGAGATACCTGTGGATGTTTATGAATTGGGTCTGATTTATGAAATCAGTGTCTATCCAGTCAATAATGTCTATGTAATGATGACTTTGACTTCTCCAAACTGTCCTTCGGCAGAGTTTATTCCTTCAGAAATAAAGGACAAAATCCAACAGGTCCAAGGAATCAATCATGTAGAATTGGAGCTTACTTTTGATCCCCCTTATTCTCAGGATATGATGTCTGAGGCTGCTAAATTAGAATTAGGTTTTCTTTAAGAATAATTAAAAATAGAAAAATATGTATCCAGAGGAACTGATTGCACCTATGCGTGCAGAATTGACAAATGTAGGATTTCAGGAATTTAGAACTTCTGAAGAAGTCGATAATCATTTGAAAGACCACAAAGGCACCACATTGATAGTTATCAACTCAGTCTGTGGTTGTGCAGCAGGAGCTGCAAGGCCCGGTATAAGATATGCATTGGATCAAAGTGCTAATAAACCGGACGTTCTGGCTACCGTTTTTGCCGGAAATGATGCTGATGCGGTAGCAAAAGTAAGGCAGCACCATCTACCCTATCCCCCTTCTTCTCCAGCTATGGCTTTGTTCAAAGATGGTGAATTAGTTCACTTTATCGAAAGACATCATATTGAAGGTCGAAATGCCAAAATGATCGGAGACCACCTAATTGAGGTATTTGAACATTTCTGTAAATAAAAATAGCCCTTCGGGGCTTTTTTTCTGCTAAAAAAATATAGCATTGATATTTGATCCTTTCCAAAGAATATTCGGAAGGACTTGCAATTCCTTTCAAATAGCAGGGATTTTAAAGAATTGTCTGTCCATTTATTATCCCAAAAAGTTTTTTCACATATCCTTTTTTTGTCCACTCATACACTGTAATTTGGTTTATTGATATAATAAAACATAAAAAAAACACCTTATTTCATTAACTTAAGCACTTTAATAGTAGTTAAGTAAATCAAACAATAAACTAATAAATAAATAATATACTTATGTCTGAAATTGCTAAGTTATCATATGGTGGAAAAGATTTTGAACTCCCCATTGTAGAAGGTACTGAAAACGAAAAAGCTATCGATATAGCTAAACTTAGGGGTCAGTCCGGACTAATTACCATAGACCCAGGATACAAAAACACTGGCTCAACCACGAGCGCTATTACTTTTTTAGATGGGGAACTAGGCATCCTCAGGTACAGAGGTTATAGAATTGAGGACTTAGCAGAAAAATCCACTTTCCTTGAAGTAGCATATTTGTTGATATATGGGGAATTGCCTTCACAATCAGAGTATGAAAGATTCACCAGGGAAATCACCACGCATACTTTGGTTCATGAAGATATAAAGAAAATCTTGGACGGTTTTCCATCCAATTCCCATCCTATGGGTGTTCTTTCTTCTTTGATCTGTTCTTTGACGGCTTTTTATCCAGAGTCTTTGGATCCAAACAGAAATGAAAGTGAAGTGAATCTTAGCATAGTCAGGTTATTGGCCAAAATGCCAACTTTCGCTGCATGGGCATACAAAAACGAAGTAGGTCACCCAGTTAATTATCCGGATAACAGTCTAGATTATTGCTCCAATTTCTTGAAAATGATGTTTGCTCTTCCAGCAGAAAGGTATGACGCTGATCCGGTTGTGGCCAAAGCACTCGATCAATTATTGATTTTGCATGCCGATCATGAGCAAAATTGCTCTACTTCAACTGTCAGGATTGTAGGTTCATCACAAGCGAGTATCTTCGCGTCAATTTCCGCTGGAATTAATGCCCTATGGGGACCTTTACATGGCGGTGCAAACCAAGCTGTTATTGAAATGCTAGAATCCATCAAAAGAGACGGTGGGGATACCAAAAAATTCTTAAACAAAGCCAAAGACAAAGATGATACTTTTAGGTTGATGGGCTTTGGACACAGAGTTTATAAAAATTTTGACCCTAGAGCAAAAATTATCAAAAAGGCAGCAGATGATGTTCTGGCAAAATTAGGGGTGAATGATCCGGTTTTGGACATAGCCAAAGAACTTGAATATGCGGCACTGAATGACCAATATTTTGTAGATAGAAAACTTTATCCTAATGTGGATTTCTACTCTGGTATTATTTATAGAGCTTTAGGAATCCCAACTGACATGTTCACCGTTCTTTTTGCCATGGGAAGACTTCCCGGATGGATTGCTCAATGGAAAGAAATGAGACAAAATGGCGAACCAATTGGAAGACCACGTCAAATTTATACCGGAGCCAATGAAAGGGATTATGTCTCTATGAATAGGAGGTGATTTATATAAATATTTATAGTGAGCTCTGATTTCAATGTAAAACATTGGATTCAGAGCTTTTTTTATGAAAAATCGTCAGATGTCGGATGACCGATGTTAGGGGTCTTTGTTTCTAGAATCTAATGTCTTGTGTCTCACGTCTCACATCTCATCTCTCGCATCTCGGCTCTAAAATCTTTTTCACTACATTTGGAAACTGAAAATGGAAAAATAGTTTACCTATGAAAGCGAATACCTTAGAAGAGGCTGTAGCCCTAACCAAAAAATTCACCAGCAAACCGTCCAATGAAGAATTGTTGAAACTTTATGGATTATACAAACAAGCTACAGAAGGTGAAAACCAAGAAGAAAGACCCGGAGGATTTGACTTTGTGGCAGCTGCAAAATATAATTCCTGGTTGTCCTTTAAAGGAAAAAGTAAATCAGATGCTTCGGCAGATTATATAGATTTGGTCAATTCAATTTCAGAGAAATATCTCTGATTACCCCTTGAAATCTGGGTAAATCAGAATTATTTTTCAATATTCATCGATTATTATATAACTTATTCTAAAAACATTAGAAACATGGTTTGTTTTCAGAATTATTTATCTTACCTTTGCATCCGAATAAATAATTAACATTTTTCATACCGTGGGTTTCCTTACTGTCGCTTGATTTAGGGTACTTCTAGGAGATCATGGTTTGAAGAAGTAAGGAAACATCATGGAAAAAGAATTAACATTCTCAGACCTTGGGATTTCAGCGGAAATCTTAAG
>NZ_JBGSXS010000279.1:0-1799 GCF_041751335.1 Aquiflexum sp. | reverse complement strand
AATTTTGAGGAATTATTTGAAATAGGTATTACTTTTTCTTTGCCACAAATACGCCATTCGGTTGGATAAATTTGGCTTCTTTTATATTCCCGTCTTTATCTTCCAAAAACTCTATGACGAATCCCTCCACGATTTTCAGCGCGAACTTGTCCTCTTCCCTCAAAATCCCCAATAACCCGGAAGTAAATGCCTTACTGCTTGATCCAATGGCAAAGAGTGTGTTGGGGGTTACAGGAATTTTATTTTCATAATCGCGGTAACCGAAGCCTTTGGAATAAATGATCTTATCCTTTTCGACCACTGCCACGGCAAATCCAGCTGCCTTCCAGGTCTGCAGGACTTTTTCGAGTTCTGTATCCAAACCTGAAAAGCGATTGTCAGTTTTTTGTTTTTGGGTAAACGAAGTCAGTGAAATTAATGAAATTAGAAGGGAGAGGATTAGTTGTTTCATGGTGTTGTCAATTTAAAAAAAATTATAGTTTAAATTTGGGTAAATTTTAATCGAAAATTCCAATATGCCTAAATAATATTTTTAATGGTATATGTCTTGTTTTGGCAACAAAGAATAATCCTTTGAAAATAAATATTTCATAATATTGTACATATAATTCCAAAATATATAATTATGTTAAGCGCTTCGATTTCGGATTTTAGGAAAGATATAAAGCGTTATTTTGATAAGGTCACTGAGGATTTTGAAACCTTGATTATCAATCGTGGAAAGGACAAAGAAGTGGTAATCATGTCCTTGGCTGAATATAATTCTTTGCTTTCGACCCAACATGAGCTTTCCTCAAAGGAGAATGAAAGAAGGTTGGATTCTGCGATTGAAAAGTTAAAATTTAAAAAAAATAAAGGCGATGGAAAAGAAATTTAAACTTTTGGACACGGTGGCTATCCTGAGAGAATTGCCACACCACAGAGTTCTTCTGGGTCAGGTGGGAACTATAGTAGAAATACTCTCTGATGTTGATTATGAGGTAGAATTTTCAGATAAAAGTGGAGAAACCATTGCCGAATTTTCTGTTCCCGCTGATGATTTATTGTTGTTACATCATTCATTGGAATATTCCCCCAAATAGTTTGATATATATCCATTGTCCTCTTTTTTCGATACCAAAATAGAATTCCTCCGCGGCATGGGCCCGCAAAAAGCTGCTTTGTTCAATAAGGAGCTGAATATTTTTACCTATGGGGAACTGCTGCAATATTATCCGTTCCGCTACGAAGACCGGACCAAGTTCTATAAAATCAATGAACTGAACGAGGATCTTGAAAATGTACAGGTCATTGCCAAAATCCGAAAAGTAGAAACCATCGGTGATGCCAGGAGAAAGCGGTTGGTAGCCTATATTTATGATGATACCGGTGAAATGGAACTCACTTGGTTCAAAGGGATTCAATGGGTAGTCAAAAAACTGCTTATCGGTCCGGCATTTGTCTTTTATGGAAAGCCCAACAAATATGTGCGAAAATTCAGCATCGCCCATCCTGAAATGGAGCCCCTTTCTCAGATGCAAGAAGAAAAGAGTTTTTTCCAGCCCGTCTATTCCACTACAGAAAAGCTGAGAGCAAAATATCTGGATTCCAAAGGGATTTCCAGAATTATGGAAGGTTTGGTACAAGTAGCTTATCCCCAAATTCAGGAAACATTGCCATTGGATATAATACAGCGGTTTAACCTTATTTCAAAACAGGTAGCGCTAAAGCAAATCCACTTTCCCGAAAATCCCGAAATCCTAAAACAGGCAAGGTTTCGGCTGAAATTTGAAGAGTTTTTCTTTGTGCAGTTGAGGTTA
>NZ_JBGSXS010000278.1:0-3306 GCF_041751335.1 Aquiflexum sp. | reverse complement strand
AATTTTGAGGAATTATTTGAAATAGGTATTACTTTTTCTTTGCCACAAATACGCCATTCGGTTGGATAAATTTGGCTTCTTTTATATTCCCGTCTTTATCTTCCAAAAACTCTATGACGAATCCCTCCACGATTTTCAGCGTGAACTTATCCTTGCCAGTAGACAACAATTCATACTCCGGTTGGCCAGCAACAAAAAGATAGAGCGTATTTTCATTTCCATCTTTTAGGTAAAATTTGGCAACCTGTCCACCAAGGTCATAATCTCCTGAATATTTTTTCAAGGTTTCTTTATCCACCTCAATTTCTTTGGGTTTGCGCTTGAATTCTATGGCATCTACAGTAGGTTCCGCTTTGAAAGAAAGTGAAGCAATCTCCCCCATATTGTTAATCCTAAAATTGAACTGCATGGGTGAAACCATTGTGGTATCAACTTTTCCATTTTCCAAACCCACCAATGAAAAGATATTGTAATGGAAGTGTTTTAGCCAGACTTTTTCGTAAGGGGTGCTGGCAAAAAGGGAATCCCTTTCAAACTGTACATCAATGGTTCCATACCCTGGGTGCGAATAATCTCCTGAAAATTCTGCGAGAACATGTGAGGTTTTGGTACCCTTTTTTTGGATGGAACTGGATTGTGCTTGGCCTGCAGCAGCTTGCTTTTTGGCTTCATCTGCTTTTTCTTTTTGGATCTTGTTCCATTCGGTTTTATTCACTTTCAATAATCTGTCACTGATTATATTCCGAACAATCCCAGGGATTGGTGAGCCGTTTTGATTGGATAAAACCACAATCCCAATACTATCCATTGGAAAAAAGGCTGCATTTGCAGAGAATCCATTAATATTCCCGCCATGTTCTACTCGGTAATGTCCTTTATAGGAAGAGACCATCCAACCGTACCCATAGTTACTGAGATGCATTTCTGGAAATTCTTTGTCAGGAATACTATTGGCCATGATCATTTGTGGACTCATGGCTTCCTTGACATAAGCATCAGGCAGGATTTGATTTCCTTTGAATTTCCCCCCATTGAGCCAGGAGATCAACCAATTGGACATTTCGTTGACACTGCTGTTGATACTTCCTGCAGGACCCATTGCAGCAATGTCATAATAGTCCATCTTTTTGATAATGGAATCGTTTTTCACTTCGTAGCCAAAGGAAGCATCTTTTCCGTTTTTCAGTCCATCAATGATTGCATTGGTGTTTTTCATTTCCAAAGGATCAAAAAACTTTTCCTGAAGATTTTCTTCCCAAGATTTTCCTGTAATCCTTTCTGCGATTACTCCTTGGGCCAAAAACATGAAATTATTGTAATACCATTGCTCTCTGACCTTTGCAAAGGGTTCCTGATATTGAATACGCTGCATCAAAGAATCCCGAGATTGGGAAGTAAAAAAATACCAACTCAGGTCATGTCTTGGAAGTCCTGTTCTATGGGTCATCATATCCTTGATGGTAATCAGGTTGTTCATTTCATTGTTGTAAAATCGGAGTTCAGGGATATGTTTGATAGGGCTATCTTCGAAAGACAACTTGTCCTCTTCCCTCAAAATCCCCAATAACCCGGAAGTAAATGCCTTGCTGCTTGACCCGATAGCAAAAAGTGTGTTAGGGGTTACCGAAATTTTGTTTTCGTAATCTCGGTAACCGAAACCTTTGGAATAAATGATTTTATCCTTCTCTACCACAGCAACTGCAAATCCAGCAGCCTTCCAAGTGCCAAGGACTTTCTCGAGCTCAGCATCCAAACCTGAAAAGCGGTTGTCCGTTTTTTGTTTTTGAGCAAAGGAAGTTATTGCGATTAATGAAATTAAAATGGAGAGGATTAGTTGTTTCATGGTGTTTTCATTAAAAAACAGAAGATAGTTTAAATTTGGGTAAATTTTAATCAAAAAATCAATTTGTGTTGAGAATAAAAAAATTCAATGGGATTTGTTATATTTTTTGAACGATAAAATACCACTTTGAAAATAAATATTTTGTACATAATTTTGTACATATTATTCCAAATATATATAAATATGTTAAGCACTTCTATTTCAGATTTTAGGAAAGATATAAAGAGTTATTTTGATAGAGTCACTGAGAATTTCGAAACTCTAATTATCAATCGCGGAAAGGATAAAGGAGTAGTAATCATGTCTTTGTCTGAATATAATTCATTGCTTTCCACCCAACATGAGCTTTCTTCTACTGAGAATGAAAGAAGATTGGATTCAGCAATTGAAAAATTGAAACAAGGTAATTCCTATAGTAAAAATCTACTTGAAGAATGAAGTATATTTTTGTTGACGAGTCCTGGGAGGACTATTTGTATTGGCAAAAAACCGATAAAAAAAAGCTCAAACGGATAAATGAACTTCTCAAGGATATTTCTAGAAATCCCTTTTCGGGAATTGGAAAACCAGAACCACTAAAATACAAATACTCGGGTTATTGGTCCCTTAGAATAGATGAAGAACACAGATTGATTTACCAGGTAAAGAATGATGAAATCTTGATCGCAAAATGTCGATTTCATTACGATTGAATTCAAAACAATTGATTTGTTAATTTACCTCATACATTGGTAAGAATCTCAAATAGTCCTATATATCCATTGTCCTCTTTTTTCGATACCAAAATAGATTTCCTCCGCGGCATGGGTCCGCAGAAAGCTGCTTTGCTCAATAAGGAGCTGAATATTTTTACCTATGGGGAACTGCTGCAATATTACCCTTTCAGATACGAAGACCGGACCAAGTTTTACAAAATCAAAGAACTGAACGAGGACCTAGAAAATGTACAGGTCATTGCCAAAATCCGAAAAGTGGAGACCATTGGAGATGCCAGGAGAAAGCGGTTGGTAGCTTACATTTATGATGAGACCGGAGAGATGGAGCTCACTTGGTTCAAAGGGACTCAGTGGGTAGTCAAAAAACTCCTGATCGGACCTGCCTTTGTATTCTATGGTAAGCCCAACAAATACGGCCGAAAGTTCAGCATCGCCCACCCGGAAATGGAGCCCCTTTCTCAGGTGCAGGAGGAAAAGAGTTTTTTCCAACCCGTCTATTCTACGACGGAAAAGCTGAGGGCAAGATATTTGGATTCCAAAGGAATTTCCAGAATAATGGAGGGCTTGGTTCAGGTAGCCTCTCCTCAGATTCAAGAAACATTGCCCTTGGATATAATACAGCGGTTTAACCTTATTTCAAAACAGGTAGCGCTAAAGCAAATCCACTTTCCCGAAAATCCCGAAATCCTAAAACAGGCAAGGTTTCGGCTGAAATTTGAAGAGTTTTTCTTTGTGCAGTTGAGGTTA
>NZ_JBGSXS010000277.1:0-4346 GCF_041751335.1 Aquiflexum sp. | reverse complement strand
GACCATGAATATCTTTTTCATATAGGTATAGTAATTTACTATTCCTAAAATACTTAATTTTTGAAACTATTCGAGCATGAAAGATTTTTAATTCCTCATCCCTGAGTTTAAAGCTTTCTCTATTGAATCCAATTGCAAATTTGAAAAGATAAAAGGGTGGAATTACAAATTTCACCCAGTCCCTCAATCAAACGTCATACTACACTCAGCGGGGGGTATATCCGTAATGATGCCAGTAAGCTTTTTTTGCTATTGAAGATGGAAGACCGAGGACAGATTCATGAAATAAAGGCTGAAATCAAACGAATCTCAGCCTTTTTAAAATCTAACTAAACCAAATCCAACATTTTATTTTAAAGTGATTACGATGTTTGCCAGTCCACCGGCAGCCAACGAACTTGCGATCCATCCTGGAATCGCATCTGGGCACTCTCCACTACACCAAGTCGCTCCTAAAGAATAGTAATAACTGTTTTGATAAATATAATATCGAGTGTCACCAAGTGGCCATCCGTAATGACTTGGCGGGTACCCTCCATTTGCCCAAGAGACAGTACGTCCTTCATAAGGGTGCTTATAGGCGGTTTTAAATCCATAAGTTGTCACCGTGTACGTTTTCGCATCTTCATGGACTGGAACAATCACTAAAGCATGAACTCCATTTGAAAAGGCTCCTGGAACATACTCATATAAATAATCTTTCGCCGTCACAGGGACATTTAGTATTATTTTCTTTGGGTCATTATTTACTTTCACTTTACCTATCACTTCTTCGCGTAGGGTCCATTCACCTGAGCCAGGAACTCTAAAATAGACACTCGCTTTGATCTCTTCAACCCCTTCTTTGATGTCTCCATCGAGTGCTTGGTAGTTGATAGCATTGCCTCTTGTGGTGGCAATGGTACTGTTGCCATAAAACATTCCGAATTTTCCTTCGGTTGACCATTCCACTTTGTACTCCAAGGCATTTGTACTGACTATATCATTGACATTGTCACTACGCTCCAGATACATTCTCACCGATTGCTTCTGTTTGCCACTCAAAACGATCCCATCCGGCTTCATGAAAAGTTTCTGCTTTTTCACATTGATGGTTGCTTTTGCATCACCTATCAATGTCAAATCGACTCCTTTTTTTACATAAACTTCCACAGTCACCGTTTCATAATTATTTTCTCCAAGATCGGCAGCGTTTGTTTCGCTTCTGAAATTGACAGTTGCCTGACTAGTTTCTATTTTGGGCCCTTTGAGCCCACCATTGGCTGTCATTATCCCGTATTTGCCGGTAGTGGACCAGATATATAAGAATGATTGTCCTTCTGATAATTGAGTCTTTGTTTCCGCTTTCAAAGGCACAGAGGCAAAAGGAACAGTTGTTTCTTGTGGAGGAGTGATTTTCACGTCAGTTCTCCGGGCTTTTGCGGTGAATTCGACGATTCGGTCAGAAATGACCAACTCAGTAGTCAATTTGCCTATGTCCAAGAGTTTTACACACATTTCGACTGCTTTGATTAGTTTCACATACATATCTACAGAAGCCGCATTGGTATAATCTCTGTTTAGGTCTATCCAAGTAGGACTATTTTGGTTCTTATATTTGTCGACAATTGCTTTAATAAATCGCTCTTGCAGTTCTTGCCCTCCTTTGTCAACCAACAAGAACTTTAAAAAATCTTCTGCTGCTTTCTTGAAATTACCACTCAAGACCAAATCCATGATTAATGGAGATTGTGAAACTGTGGTTTCAAATGCATCGAAAGCAAAACCGGGATCTCCTGTACCTTTAATCTCAGAAAAGACTTCCGAGAGTATGGGAAGGATAAAGTCCACGTAAAATTGTCTGAGCATTAACTTCTGCCAAGCAGTTTTTTCTATGGTGGTCATGGTTGGAGAGCCATCTGGACGAAAAGCCGTTCCGACGACTCTAACCTTATAAGTTGCCTCGTCCTCGTTGTCCCCAAGAGCTAGAGGAATAGGATCAGTTTCTTTACGGGCATATTCCATCCCTTTTCCACTGAGTTGATCTACAATGGTACCCAGCGTACTGCTAAAAGCGTTGGTTCCATCGACATTGGATGACGACTCTGCTGCTTGACCAAGTCCGATCCTGGGAATCAAGATTATTTCTTCTTTGGACCCTTTAGGCTTGTAGGAGGTTTTATAAAGAAAAGCTTTACCAATTCTTCGATAGTGGTTAGCTATTTTGATATTTAATGCATCATGCTCAAATACTTGGATTCCGCTTTGAAAACCGTTGGGATCTACATTGATCTGCCTTGCTCGGATATCGAGGACTTCGGATTCTTTCGAGTAAATGGCCAATAATTGGGATAGGTCCTGTTCGAATTTTAGATTCTGAATGTACAGCATGTCATTCTCCAATCCGCTAGCAACCTTAGTTTTGAATTCCTCAAAACCAGGAAGTGGCATGGAGGGATTGATAAAGTTGTCCACAACTTCTTTTGGGAAATAAAAAATTCCTGAGCCAAGGTAAAACAACGCTTGAGCTGAGGTCTCAGCTGAAAGCTTAAGGTTTTGTTTATCAAGTAAACCCATTAGGACAATGTTATTTGAACGGTCAAGCAAATAGACAAGTCTAGTCAGACTATCTGGAAGAACAGCTTTGGATTTGCCAGTGGCATCTACCGGGAAACTCATCAGACCTGAAGAAAGCGTACTTTTTGTTAAATCTAAATTTGAGCCCGGTGGCAGGTTAATCTGGACATCCACTGTTTTGGCCAGATTGGCATCTTCGGGAGGAGTGATCAGAGGTAGTTCATCTGTCTCGCCACATGCGAAAACCAGAATCGAGAAAACGATGCTAAAAAGGAGTTTGAGTTTAAAATTTTTCATCGGAATTTAGATTTGTTACTCAATCATCGATCTCCCGATAAAAAGTCATCAACTACTTTCAATTTTTTTTTCTCAGGGGGGTGGAATTACATGCCGATAGCTATTGGCATCCACCCAGTCAAGCATCAAACGTTTATATTACAGAAAATAGGGGGAATTTGGTCAAAAATTGCGTTGGCGCTAGGCGTAATTTGTAATTACGCCTTCCTATTATTTTGAATTTGTAATTCAATTTCTAAGAAGAAATCAAGACAAATAGATTTGAAAACCAATTGCAAATTGGTATGATAGAAGGGTGTAATTTCAAATTACACCCGGTTCCTCGATCAAACGTTTATACTACACCTAGATGGGACAAAGTGTGGCGAAGAATTACCATTTGATCCCATCCAAACTTAAAACATCTCTATCTCAAAAAAGAATAAGATATACCCACGGAAGCATAGTGGAACAAAGAAAAATTATACACTTCATTATTATCAGCACCACCCTCCAAAATCCTGTAGCCGGCCCGAATCATCAAGTTGTCAGACAAATTATAGGTTACGGCAGCCAATGCATCCACCGCCCTTCCCTGTGGTGCAGCCAATGCATCCCCATCTAAAAGTAGACCAAACCCATCATCGAGTTTCCACAAAAGCCTTAAATTTATAATGGGTACAAAACCTACATTGGTTTTCTCCGATGCCAGGTCATCCGAAGAAAGCCCGATTCTGGCATCCCTGATTTTCGCGGTAGCCCCTAAGCCAAACTCAAACCTGGGATTTTGGACTATCTCGTATCGGTAAGTCAATCTGTATGAATTGAACTTATAAGTACTGGTAAGCGGGGTATTGGCAGCAAATGTTTCACCTTCGAAGAAAATGTCATTGGCCACACTACCTTGTGATTGGGTTTCAAGCGGAGCGTATAACACTGAAATGAAGTGCCGAGATTTTATAATGTAACTCGCCCTCAAACGATAAAATGCTTTTGTCTGAGAATTCAGATCATCTGTCAAAGAAAAAAGTGTCCCCTGATCCCCAGAAATCCGAACATCATTATAACCATTAAATACAGCACCTGTTTCAAGATCAATAATTGCCTGCGCATTGGCTGTTATTTGTTGGAAAAAAGTCAGGCATAAAATGCAAATTGAATAAATAAAAGTTTTCATTTTTCTTTGGTTTAAAGTTAATGGATTAAAGTAACCGAAATTGTTTTCAGGTTTGCTTACGCCGTCTTATTATAAAAAACCCTTACATAAAATTATGGGTTCAATTTCTAGGCCAGATAAATTTTCTGGATATAAACCTTTGTTGCAATATTTGCTTTGGAAAAAAAACAAGTCCATTCGGACAATATTTGATTGCATTGGTCCTAAAAAATAGATCATAACGTTTTAATTATCTACATTATACATCAAAATTGATGTATGCCCACCACCCTCCAAACAACCCGCATTTATAATAACCTCGGTTACTGGTTTCTGATTTTTATCCTGTTGGCTTTTG
>NZ_JBGSXS010000276.1:0-14683 GCF_041751335.1 Aquiflexum sp. | reverse complement strand
TTAGCGTGTTCCTTGCAGCGGATGGCTTCAACAACATGATAAATCCTGCCACAATAAAGAAAATGCCAAAAATTATCAGAGTGAACTTGGCAGTGGTTTCTATAATTGTCATGATTTAGATGCGTGAATTGATTGGGTTTGTAGGTAACAAATAATATACGCCACCAATGGCGTATATACTCAAAATATCCTTCAATAGCGCCATCAATTATATTCTATGGCGTCTATTTCTAAAATATCCTTCCACAATATCCCAAATTAACTTTTGAGATACCATACCTTGTTCTGGGTATTTTTTGGTTTTTTATGAATGGAACAGTGAAAAATAACTATAAAATCAGACTTATGAGAGGTCAAAAAATAAAATCTAGGGGGAAGTTGGAAGAATCGGGCGATGCTGAAATTCCAGTATCGAATTACATATAATCTTTAAAATCATCCAAAGGCTCATCAAATCCTTCTTTCATCTGAATAAGCCCTTTTGCCAGTCCCGCTTTTCGTTGCTTTTTTACCTTTCCCTTGGAAATAGACTTTGATTTAAGGAAGTCAATAAAATTGTCCACCTCTTTTTTCATATCATCAGGTAAGGTTGTCAATTTTATATAAATATCCATATCTGTCATAAGACGAATATAATTTTTTTCTTTCAATTTCTTCCCATGTGAGTGTCTCAATCACACAAGCATTTTAATTTTAGGAAATTTCACAGTTTCTTCAATTCAAGACAAGAACCGAAAAATTACATTGATAAACACTATATGAACAATAAACAGCAATTCCCTCCTTGGTTGGAAAATTACGTATTTGAAATTGTGTGCCAACCTTAGACCCCTAACAAAATAATATTTTTCAATAGAATTATAAAAAATAGTATTTTTGGGTATGAGCATAATAGAAAAAAACTTGGATAAGATCAGTGATTTATGTAATAAGCATAAAGTGGCAAGTTTGTTTGTATTCGGTTCTGTTCTGACTGATAATTTTAAAAAATCAAGCGATATAGATTTATTGGTGGATTTCTCAGGAGTTGACCTCTACGACTACGCTGACAATTATTTTGATTTTAAAACATCAATGGAAAAATTACTCAAAAGGAAGATAGATCTATTGGAGGATAAAGCAGTAAATAATCCTTATTTGAGAAAATCGATTGATGCTTCAAAACGTTTGATATATGGATGATGAGATAAAAACTTGGCTTTATGATATCTTACAATCAATAAATGAAATTGATAGCTACTACGATGACAAGCCAAGAATTTTTAAGGATTACATTACTGATATCAAAACTAAGAGAGCTATTGAGAGGAATTTGGAAATAATAGGTGAAGCTGTTAATCGAATTCTTAAAAAGGATAAAAACTTCAAACTTGAAAATACCGGAAAAATTATTGCTACCCGTAACCGGATTATTCATGGATATGATAAAATATCTGATGACTTAATTTGGAGCATTGTAATAAACCATCTTCTTAAATTAAAAAACGAAGTGATTGGATTATTGGATGAGCCCATGTGAGTGTCCTGACGCATATACCTCACTTTCACAAAACCATATTTCACCCTCAAAGGGTAATAGCTTAAAATTTATTACCGTTCTCCTTTGTCAGCATGCGCAATCCGAACAATTTCTTGGGCAATATCCTCAGGAGACAGAATAAAATCTATACAACCGCTTGCTATGGCACTCTTAGGCATATCTGGTTGACTGGCAGTGTCGGGCTTTTGCGCGATGGTAATGCCCCCGACTTCCTTTATCCCGCACAGCGCATCTGCCCCATCACCATCATAGCCTGAGACAATGACAGCTATAAGTTTACCGTCCCAATGTTGGGTAAGGGATCGCAGAAAAGCCGTAATAACGTCGGGCCATCCCCTAGGTTTTGATATAGGCTTTAAGCGGAACTCATCATCCTGTACATGCAAATCACGCTGTTCCGGAATTATAAACACATGGTTAGGCTGGACGTCCAGTCTTTCAGTGATGAGTTCAACCGGCATCTTTGTATATCGTGGGAGAATCTCATGGAATAGGGTGGCTACAGTCCTCAAATGATTCACGATAACGATAGCAACACCCATATCCGCGGGCATATTCTTCAGTAAGCCGGTATAAGCATCAAGACCACCCGCCGAACCGCCTACGCAAACGACAGGAAAGTCTTTTGCAGCACTTTTTGGTTTCTGATTTTTCATGGCTTTAAAGACCCTCCCCCTACATCTCCGGCTTCCTCGCTATCGGGAATAGCCAACTGAACATCGCTCCATTCAAAATACACCGTGGCACCATCAGCAGGACCTTCTTCAATTCTTGCGGTTAATTGTTCTACAGGTGTATCAAGTCGGGTGACGGTACTTCGGTGGTAAATAATTCATTGTTGCTATCCGGTTCCAATGCCCCCCATTTTCCTATTTAGGAGTTTACGCCAATGCGAAATGAAATGGAATCCTGTTGATTTAAGAGGGATTTGTGACTTTATCCCTTAGAAAATTGAATTCAAAAAAATAGGCTTTGAAAAAACATCTTGATTTTGATACAAAAAAAATCCCTTTGGATCATCTACAAAGGCAGTACAAACTTCCCCAAGGAATTGACCTCCAAGTCAATCGCTACTGAAAAGGATTTGGAGGAACTGATCGAATCGGTAAAGAAAGAAAGAGCAAAAAAAAAGCACCAATCGAAAACCTAACAAATGCTTAAGGTTAGAAAACCCGTCCCAAGACACCCAAAGCATGGCACGGGTTTTTTATTCTATTCAATCACCCCCAATTCCTTCCCAACTTCCACGAAAGCTTCAATCGCCTGATCTAAGTGATGTCTGTCATGTCCTGCAGAAATCTGCACACGGATTCTTGCCTGACCCTTTGGTACCACAGGGAAATAGAAGCCGATCACATAGATTCCTTTTTCGAGTAATTTCTCTGCCATTTTTTGGGAAAGGACTGCATCATACAACATGATCGGTACAATGGCATGTTCACCCGGCTTGATATCAAATCCCGCTTCGGTCATCTTTGCCCGGAAGTATGTGGTGTTTTCTTCCAGCTTGTCCCTCAGTTCCGTAGTCTCTGATAGCAGGTCAAAAACTGCAATCGAAGCTCCTGTGATAGAGGGTGCCAAAGTATTGGAAAAAAGATATGGTCTTGACCTTTGTCTCAGCAGTTCAACAATTTCTTTTCTACCTGAAGTAAAACCGCCCGAAGCTCCTCCCAGGGCTTTACCTAAGGTTCCGGTGATAATGTCAACCCTGCCCATCACATTCCTATATTCATGAACACCTCTGCCTGTCTTGCCCATAAATCCGGTTGAATGACATTCATCCGACATTACCAGGGCATCGTATTTCTCAGCCAATGCAACTATTTTATCCAATTGGGCAATGGTGCCATCCATGGAAAAAACGCCGTCTGTTACAATTATCTTTTGTTGGGCACCTTTGGCTACCGCATCCTTCAATTGTTCTTCAAGGTCTTCCATGTCATTGTGCTGATAGCGGAACCGCATGGCCTTGCATAACCTGACCCCATCGATGATGGAGGCATGGTTCAGCGCATCCGATATGATGGCATCCTCAGGTCCGAAAAGCGGTTCGAAAACTCCCCCATTGGCATCAAAAGCCGCTGCATATAATATGGTATCCTCCATGCCGAGAAATTTGGAAATCTTGGCTTCCAATTCCTTATGGATATCCTGAGTACCACAGATAAACCTCACCGAGGACAATCCGAAACCATGAGAATCAATGGCATTCTTGGCGGCTTCGATGACTTTGGGATGTGAAGAAAGCCCCAGGTAATTGTTGGCACAGAAGTTCAAAACTTTTTGACCTCCTGCAATGGTAATCTCCGCAGCTTGGGGAGAAGTGATGACACGCTCTTTTTTGAAAAGTCCCGCATCAACAATTTCTTTCAACTCTTTTTCTAATTTGGGTTTTAGGGTATCGTACATTTTTTATGGATATTGATTGTAAAAGAAAAAACACTAATGGAAATAAAGTGAAATTCATTCATTGAAATCACTATTTTTGCGCCATTCAGTCCCAAATATAATCAAAAACATCTATGGTCCTGTGAGACCCGTAGATAGTAATTTTAAATATGGAGAGAGTTCTAATTATTGGTGCAGCCGGACAATTGGGTTCGGAACTGACGCAGGCTTTGGCAAATATTTACGGCGGAGACAACACCATTGCCACCGACATCAATCCCCAATCACTTGAAAAACTGAATTTTTGCAGAACATCAGTTTTGGATGTGATGGATAAGGATGCCGTGAGAAAACTCGTGAAAGATGAAAATGTCAAGCAGATTTACCACTTGGCCGCTGTCCTATCCGCTACCGGAGAACAGAATCCCCTTTTTGCCTGGCATCTCAATATGGAGAGCTTACTTTTTATCTTAGAACTTGCCAAAGAAGAAAAACTGGACAAAATCTATTGGCCCTCTTCCATCGCCGTTTTTGGTCCAAACACCCCAAAAGTCAATACGCCTCAATATTGTGTCAAAGAACCCAATACTGTCTATGGCATTTCCAAACAGGCCGGAGAAAGATGGTGTGAATATTATTTTCAGAAGTTTGGGGTAGATGTGAGAAGTTTAAGATATCCCGGTCTGATTGGCTATAAATCACTTCCTGGTGGTGGAACTACTGACTATGCTGTGGATATTTACCACAAAGCAATAGCCGGAGCCCATTTTGTTTCTTTTCTCAGCGAGGATTCATACCTGCCTATGATGTACATGCCTGATGCCATCAAAGCAACTTTGGACCTGATGCATTCACCCAAAGAAAAAGTACTGATCAGGTCCAGCTACAACCTTTCGGCGATGAGTTTTTCCCCAAAAGAAATATTCGAAAGCATCAAAACCCATTACCCTGATTTCACTATCAGTTACAAACCTGATTTCAGGCAGGTCATCGCGGACTCTTGGCCGGATACCATTGATGATTCCAAAGCAAGGGAGCATTGGGGCTGGAAACATGACTTTGACCTTGAAAATATGACTGGGGATATTTTGAAGCATTTGCCTTCTTATTCGTTTTAATCAGCTAGAGCCACTCTTGCAGAGTGCCCTAGCTGATTAAAACTAATAATTTTATCGGATAGAAAAGCTATTAGTTTCTGTGATCCCGAGTTATAATATCGGCCATTCCTGACGGAATTAAACCTTTTGTTCCCTTTTGTCCCTTTTGCGGTTCACTAAACCTACCTTGTACCTCCCCACTTGCTTCCTTTCCATAAATTATTTAATTTGAAGGGCTTAGATTGATGTTTATGCCAAAAAGGAAAATTACAGGTTTATTGACTGCTGCAATGGTTCTGCTTGTTGCCGGGATTCTGATTTTCAGACAATCAGAGCAGGTAGATTTCAGCACGGAGGTGAAACCCATTTTGAATAAACACTGTATTTCCTGTCATGGAGGAGTCAAGAAAAATGGTGGGTTCAGCGTGTTGTTTGAGGAGGAAGCCCTTGCCCTTACCAAGTCAGGTGTAGCGGCCATCATTCCTGGAGATCCAAAAAACAGTGAACTGATCAAACGGCTGCACGAGGAAGACTCTGAAATGAGAATGCCTTATCATAGGGCATCACTCACAGATGAAGAAATCAAAACCTTGCACAAATGGATTAAACAGGGAGCCAAATGGGGCAAACATTGGGCCTATAATCCTGTCCTAAAACCAACAGTCAATTGGGTAAGCCAACAGGCTGGATTTTCGGATTCCAAAAAGAAATATCAGGGAATAGATTTTTTTATACATGAAAAACAAAAGGAAAACAAACTTTCATTTTCCGAGGATGAAGATTCCCGAAAGTTGTTGAGACGGGTTTCTTTGGACATTACCGGATTACCGCCAACAGAAGCTTTGCAGAATGATTGGTTGACAGGTAAAATCACTTATGAACAGTTAGTTGATAGACTTTTGGATTCACCTTCATTTGGGGAAAAATGGGCTTCATGGTGGTTGGATTTAGCCAGATATGCAGACACCAAAGGCTACGAAAGGGATGTTTCACGGACGATGTGGAAATATCGGGATTGGGTAATCAAGGCATTTAATGATGACAAACCCTTTGACGAATTCACCATCGAGCAATTGGCAGGAGACCTATTACCAAATCCTACACAGGATCAGATGATAGCCACAGCTTTTCACCGAAATACGATGAATAATGATGAAGGTGGAACCGAAGATGAAGAATTCCGGGTCGCTGCTGTCTTGGACAGGGTTAATACTACCTTTGAGGTCTGGCAGAGTACGACAATGGCATGTGTTCAATGCCACAGTCATCCTTATGACCCTTTCAGACATGAAGAATATTTTCAGTTAAGCGCTTTTTTTAACAACACAAGGGATGAAGATACACATGATGAGGAACCCAAACTGAGATTTTATGAAGAAGAAGACCGTGAAAAAATTGCTTCAGTTTTAAGCTGGGCAAATTCCAATGGCAGTAAAAAGCAAGCTGAAGCACTTACTGATTTTTTCAATTTCAGAGAACCAAAGTATCATGCCCATCTTTGTGAAGATTTTGTTAACGGCGAACTGATTGATACCAAATGGCTGGGGCTATGGCATGATGGTTCCTGTTATTTGCGCAATGTGGATACACAAGGTGCGGATCAACTATTGATGCACTACAATTCGGGTTTAAACGGAACTAAATTGACCATCAGAAATGGTGGCCCTGAAGGAGAAATCCTAAGCCAGTTTATTATTGATAAAACATCAAATGTCACTAAATCCTTTCCGTTCAAAAAAATACCGATTCCAGTTGACCTTTATATTAAAGTAGAAAATCCAAAAGCGTCCCCACAACAATCCACAAGTGCCATCACTTGGTTTGCTTTTGTAAACAGTCTTCCAGGAAAAGAAAAAGAAGGTTACAAAGAAATTAATGATCGTTTCAATTCAGTTTTGAACAGCAAGGTCCCTACGCTGCCCATCATGATTGAAAACCCTTCTTTAATGCAAAGGAAAACCCATGTGTTTGAAAGGGGAAATTGGCTGCTTCATGGGGAGGAGGTAAACCCAAAAACACCCGAAGCTCTGAATTCATGGAATCCTGACTGGCCAAATAACCGTCTTGGATTGGCATATTGGCTGACTGATAGGGAAAATCCTCTAACTTCCCGAACTTTTGTGAACAGAATCTGGGATCAGCTTTTTGGAAGGGGATTGATCAGCAGCATTGAGGATATGGGAACCCAATCAGAGGCACCCTCTCATCCGGAATTATTGGATTTCTTATCCTATAATTTTATGAATGAATTGGACTGGAGCATGAAAAAACTTATCAAAACCATAGTACTATCCAAGACCTACAGACAAAAATCAAACTTATCCCCTGAACTATACCAACAAGATCCAAAAAACAAATGGTATGCCCGTGGACCAAGAATAAGGTTGAGCTCAGAGCAGATCAGGGATCAAGCTTTATATGTTTCGGGATTGTTAAGCCAAGAAATGTATGGGGCACCGGTGATGCCTTTTCAGCCAGAAGGAATCTGGGAAACAGTCTATAACGGGGAATCATGGAAGTTAAGTGAAGGCGAAGATAAACATCGAAGAGCAGTCTATACTTTTTTAAAGAGGACCAGTCCTTACCCATCGTTCATCACCTTTGATGCAGGCAGCAGAGAAGTCTGTGTCAGTAAAAGGATTGTGACCAATACACCCTTGCAGGCTTTGGTTACTTTAAACGATCCCGTTTTTATGGAAGCTGCATTTCATTTGGGTCAAAAAATGAAAAAACATTCAAATGATGACCCTTTAAAGGCAATCGCTTTTGGATATGAATTATGTATGGTATCCCCTATCAGCCCAAGTAAAATCGCAATTTTTCATTCCTTATACGATGAGGCCCTTTCTGAATACCAGAAAAAACCGGAATTAATGGCTGAATTGATACCTGATGATGCGAACGAAAAGAGCGCTGAACTAGCTGCATTTACCATAGTTGCCAATGCTTTGTTGAACTTGGATGAATTCTTGACCAAACCCTGACATGAAAAACATAAACCACCTCTTGGCGGAGCTTGAGCAGCAAAGGCTTGAAAAGCAAACCCGAAGACATTTCCTGATGGATTGTGTGAGCAAGGTAGGTGGTTTGGCTTTGGCTCCACTTTTGTTTTCCTGTGGTCTTGGAAGTTCAAAAGAAAAAGTTAACGGATTAAGCTTGTCCGAACGGGATTTAAACCCCCTTGCTCCCCTACCTTCTCCTTTTTTACCAAAGTCAAAGTCTATCATTTACCTTCACATGGCAGGTGCCCCCTCCCAATTGGAATTGTTTGATTATAAGCCGGAACTGGTAAAATATAACAACAAACCTTGTCCTGAGTCATTACTGGAAGGTAGGAAGTTTGCCTTTATCAGGGGTGTACCAAATCTGATGGGCCCTCAGGCTAATTTTTCCCAACATGGTGAATCCGGAGCCTGGGTTTCCGATTTCTTACCTCATTTCTCAAAAGTAGCAGATGAAGTGGCTTTCCTAAAGGCAGTCCATACCGATCAGTTCAATCATGGTCCTGCACAACTATTTATGCAGACCGGCAGTCCGAGGTTGGGAAGACCGAGTTTGGGTAGTTGGGTCACCTATGGTTTGGGTACTGAAAACCAAAACCTACCGGGTTTTGTGGTGTTGACTTCAGGAGGAAAAACACCTGATGCTGGCAAAAGTGTTTGGGGAAGTGGTTTCCTTCCTTCTGTTTATCAAGGCGTACAATGTCGTTCAAAAGGAGACCCGGTTTTATACCTAGAAGATCCCAAAGGGATTTCAAGGGATCTTAAGAAATCCATTATTTCTTCAATCAATCAGGTCAATTCGGAAGAATTTGACCACTACGGTGATCCCGAAATATTGGCGCGCATCAACCAATATGAAATGGCCTACAGGATGCAGATAGAAGTCCCTGAGGTAATGAATATCAATGACGAACCTGATTACATCCATTCCTTATATGGAACAGAACCAGGAAAGGAGTCCTTTGCCAACAATTGTTTGTTGGCCAGAAAACTGGTCGAAAAGGGCGTCAGGTTTGTACAGTTATATGATTGGGGTTGGGACAGTCATGGCACTGATAAGGCCAATGCGATTGATTTGGGCTTTAGGAATAAATGTAAAGAAATAGACAGGCCAATGTCAGCCTTATTGCTGGATCTTAAACAAAGGGGATTGTTGGAAAACACTTTGGTTATTTGGGGAGGGGAATTTGGAAGGACGCCCATGCAGGAAAACAGGGAAGGAAAAACCATGGGATTCAAAGGCCGTGACCATCATGTGGATGCATTTAGCATGTGGATGGCTGGAGGAGGAATCAAAAAAGGTGCCTCACATGGACTAACCGATGATTTTGGTTTCTCAGGGATTGAAGGAAGGGTTTCCGTACATGATATTCATGCCACCATCCTGCATTTAATGGGATTTGACCATGAAACATTTACCCATGAATTTCAGGGCAGGCCATTTAGATTGACTGATGTGGAAGGAGAAATCATCAAAGAAATTTTAGCTTAACGCCCAATAAATGTTAGAGTTTATCATTCCCCTGATTGGAAGATTTCACCCTTTGATTGTGCATTTGCCGATTGGTTTTATCCTGATGGCTTTGATATTGATGTATTATCCCAACAAGGATAAAATACCATTTTTAACTGCAATAGAAATCGCTTTGCTTTGGAGCTGCATTACTTCAGTGTTGGCTTGTATCAGTGGCCTCTTGCTTTATACTTCGGAAGGTTACGCATTTTCGACTGTACAGAATCACTTGATTATGGGCTTGTCTACTGCTTTGATTTGCCTGTTGCTTTTTTTTCAAGTGAAAAAATACAAATCTTTAAATACCCCCAAAATTCATATAAATTCAGCATTGCTACTTATATCCTTGATGTCCACCGGACATTTGGGCGGCAGTCTTACCCATGGCGAGGAATATTTGATTGAGGTACTGCCTGAACCGGTTCAAAGAGTTTTTGGATGGAGTGGGTATGAAGAGTTTGATCCGATTGCATTGGATGAAGATCAATGGGAAGACGCATTGTTTTATGAGGATGTCATTCAACCAATATTCAATCAAAATTGCAGGAGTTGCCATAATCAGAAAAACAGCAAGGGAAGTCTGCTTTTGACATCTAAAGAAACAATTCTTAAAGGAGGGAAAAACGGATCAGTAATTTCAAAGACCTCCTGGGAAGAAGGTCAATTGTATCACCGGATGACTTTACCAATAGATCATGAAGACCACATGCCCCCAAAGGAAAAGAAACAACCTCTAAAAGAAGAACTGGAATTGGTCAAATTTTGGTTGGCATCGGGAGCACCTTTTGAAAAGAATCTGGCAATGGCGGGAGTTAAAGAGGAAATGGTTGAGCCATTTTTCATCAAATCTGAGGTATCGATTTATCCAAAGGTAGAATTTCCTCCTGTTGAGATCATCCAACTTTCCCAAATTAGAGAAAAAGGATTTTTTATAGAACCGTTGAATGAAGGCTCATCACTCTTAAAGGTGAGTTGTGTCAATTTCCCTGAATTCAGTGAAATGGATTTGGAATATCTTCAAGAAATATGTCAACATATTGTCTTCCTTGATCTGAGTGGGACAAAAGTAAACGATCAGGTATTCGAATTGCTTACAGATTTTGAAAACCTGTCCATTCTAAAACTAAATAATACACAAATAACCGGAACCGGTTTAGAGCTTTTACAACTATGCAAACATCTGAATCAACTTCACCTCACAGAATCAGAAGTCAATCTGCTAAATCTGAAATTACTAAATGAACATCCAAAACTTAAAAAAGTTTTTGCTTATAAAACACCTGCTGCTTTGGAAAATGGACAGCAACAAGAATTTACTTTTGAAGTCATGTTCGGGAATTTTAAATTGCCTGTTCTTCCCACAGACTCCATTACTTATCAATAGAGTCAATTTTCTCTTTTATTGCTTCAGGGTCGAAACCCATCATGATTTCTCCATCAGGAAATTGCAATATGGGTCTTTTGATCATGCTGCTTTTCTTGCTCAGCAATGCCAGTGCTGAATCTTCGGATTCCAGTTGAGTTTTTTCTTCACCATCCAGCTTTCTATAAGTCAAGCCTTTTTTGTTGATCAGCTTCTCAAACCCAACTTTATCTGCAAACTTCACCAATAAACCAGCATCAGGAGCACTTTTCTTATAGTCAGTGAATTCATAAACTATCCCCTCGCCTTCGAGAAAATCAAAGGTCTTTTTCATGGTATTGCAATTCTTGATGCCGTAAACTTTCAATTCCATATCTTCTGTAATATTCGTTAAAGGATTTCTTTTAATGATTCTTCATTGGCTTGAAGGATCTTTTTTATTAGTTCATCGGTCAATGCAGTAGATAGGAAAAGACTCTCGAACTGGGATGGTGCAAGATAAATACCCCTTTTGAGCATGGCCTGAAAATATTTTCCAAAAAGGACTGTATCAGAATGTTTAGCCGATTCAAAATCATACACTTCTTGTTCTGTGAAAAAGAGGCTGTACATGCTACCCAAGTGGTTGATCGTAAAATTGAGTCCTAATTTTTCAACTGAGGTTTTTATACCATTGGCGATTTTTCCTCCGATTTCATTTAATTGAGTATAAACCTCGGGGTTTTCGTCCAAATATCTTAACATGGTCAATCCTGCTGCCATAGCAATCGGATTTCCTGAAAGCGTGCCTGCTTGATACACAGGACCTGCCGGAGATACAAATTGCATGATTTCTTTTTTTCCTCCATAAGCACCTACCGGCAATCCTCCTCCGATAATTTTGCCTAGTGTGGTCATGTCAGGTGTTACTCCAAAAAGTTCCTGCGCACCACCTTTTGCCAATCTAAAACCTGTCATGACCTCATCAAAAATCAGGACGATTCCTTCTCGATCACAGATTTTTCTTAACCCTTCAAGATACCCTCCTTTTGGTAAAACAAGCCCCATATTTCCTGGAACAGGCTCCAATATCAATGCAGCTATTTCTCCCCTATTGGCATCAACCAATTTTTCAATTGCTTCCAAATCATTGAAGGGTGCTAAAAGTGTATCTTTCGCCGTACCCTTGGTTACACCTGGTGAATCTGGATTTCCCATTGTAATTGCTCCGGAACCTGCAGAAATCAAAAAGGAATCACCATGACCATGATAATGTCCTTCCATTTTGATGAATTTATCCCTACCGGTAAATCCTCTTGCCACCCGAATGGCAGACATGGTGGCTTCTGTCCCTGAGTTGACCATCCGTACTTTTTCTACAGAAGGTACCATCTGAGTTATCAATTCTGCGATTTCCACTTCCCTCGCAGTAGGCGCCCCAAATGATGTTCCATTTTCAAGGGCTTTGATGACAGCTTCCCGGATCATCGGATGGTTATGTCCAAGAATCATGGGTCCCCAACTATTAATCAATTCGATGTAGGCATTATCATCTTCATCATAGATTAAAGCCCCACTAGCTTTTTTTATAAATATCGGATCCCCTCCAACTGCCCTGAAAGCACGAACGGGAGAATTCACTCCGCCCGGTATATAGTTTTTTGCTTTCTCAAAAAGAGATTGACTGTTACTGATTTGCATGAAATTGATTTTATTTTGTTTGTAATACCCCGTTTTCCAACTTCAGTATCGGGACATATCGGTTATTAAAACTATTGGTAAAGTCTAGCCCATAAGTGACTTTTCCTGACCTAAATCCAAGTTGGTTTAGGTTTTTTCTAAAATCAAAACCCTTGGATGGATTTATAGTTTCCACAATCCAATATATTAATTCATAGCCCAAATGACTATTGAATGAAGGATAAATTTGGTGTTTTTCAAAAAAGTCATCTCTGAATTTATCCAATTCGTCGCTAGCAAAATTTAAAGTATTATTTCCAAGGAAAACAAAATTTTGATTTCCAAGCATCTCAAAACTGGCAAAATTAAAATAAAGCCAGCTATCCAAAACTACCACCGGGGTAGCTACATTTTGGGATTCCATAAACCCAAAAGTTGAAGAAGCAACATTTGGATCATCTGAAAGAATAATGACAACATCAGCTATGGACTGTGAGTCTCTCTTCAACCTTATATCTGCAAAAAACTGATTTAAATTTTTGTTTGTTATTTGGGTACTTTTAACCACCTTGTAACCAACCTGGGAACTGGATTCAACTATGTAATTTGCTAAATTTTCATCTCTTGTTGAGTTGGAATAGGCCAAGGCAATATTTCTTCCTTCAATGAATTTACGCATATAATCAATGAGACCGTTGCCTAATGAGGAAATAGATGGTCTAAATAGATAGGAGAATTCCAAATTTGTATTTTTATCTTCAATATTTGATAAAGGATTTACAAACGGTATATCATACTTTTCAGAAAAAGCCATTAATATTTCAGTTTCATCTGGATAAACCGGACCAATAATCATATCTGCTTGCATCATAAATGGATCTTCCAAAATCCTTTGGAGATTTGACATGTTCCTTTGAGTATCAAATGTCTTGGTATTTATTTTTATACCATTATTTCTATATCCTTCTAGCGCAAAATCGATCCCTTGATAGAGTTCAAACACAAAATTGCCTGAGTTAAGGTTTTTCACATCTCTTCCTCCTGAAAAATTAAATGGAAGAATGATTGCGATCTCTAAAACCTGAGAATTTCTATTAACGGCATTTTGAGGAAACTGATTTCCGGGGACTATAGTTCTTAATTTTTGATAGACGGCTTTTTCATCAATAGACATGATTGACTGCTTTTCCAATTGGTCTTTGAGTGCCAAAAGAAAACCTTCATTCTTTTGATATTTGCTTAAGTTTGAAACCAAAAAACTGACAGAAACTTTTTGCAGAAACTGATAACTCGCTTTTTCAGCCTCCTTATAGATCGAGGGATCATTGATACTTTCTATTTCCTGCAAGGCACTTACATAGCTTTCTTCTCTAAAGTAGGCCATGGCAAGAAGGTATTTAGCATCATCTTTCTTATCAAAATTTTTGTTTTCAATCAAAGGCTGTAACACTGACTTCATCAGTTCCAATTGATTATTTTGATAAGCTGAAAAAGAGAAATGGTACTTTGCATAATTCGAAAGCCCACCAAATTCACTTTCATCCATAAAGGGACGTAGAAGTTCCATTGCTTCTTTGTAATATCCATACCCAATTAAGGTCTTGGCTCTTTTATAATCCGCCAATTTGTCTTGGGAATATGCTCCTGAAAAAAAAGTAAAAAACAGAAACAAAAAGAAAATAACTCTCATGTATTAGTTGGTCTTGTTTTAAGATAAATTTCATTCTTTTCCCATTGGGCCTCGAATTTAACCCATTTTATGCCAAAAGAAAAGTAAAATTAAGTTGCTTGAAGTAACCCTTAATATTTTACCAAAATCCGTTCCAATAACGTAATCAGTCATGTCATTTTAAATCAATTTAACCTTTCCACACGAAAGATGACCGTTAACGGGTCTTTAAATTGAAAAGACTTCCATCAATGTCTTATCCTTTTGTATCTAGATTTCCATAAGGCTAAAAACGCCAAAAGCCAGCATTATGTGCTGGCTTTTTGATAATGTGGCGGCGGCCTACTCTCCCGGGTGTAACCCCAGTACCATCGGCGCTGCAGGGCTTAACTTCTCTGTTCGGGATGGGAAGAGGTGGGACCCCTGCGCTGGGCCGCCTAGTCTTTGAGACT
>NZ_JBGSXS010000275.1:0-4061 GCF_041751335.1 Aquiflexum sp. | reverse complement strand
CAGAAACATTTACCTTCCAAATATTTCTATGACGACAAAGGGTCAAGGATCTTTCAGGAGATTATGCGCATGGAAGAATACTATCTTCCCAAGTGTGAAATGGAAATCCTAAATGAACAATCCCAACAGATTTCAAATGAGATATCCCACAAGGAGTTTGATATTATTGAACTGGGTGCCGGTGATGGAAGCAAGACCTCAATTTTTTTAAAAGCCGTGCTTGAGGCAGGTAAAAAGATCACCTATATCCCGATGGATATTTCGTCTGATATTCTAGAAATCAATCGAAATTACATTAAAGAACTACTCCCTGATTTACCTTTCGAACCACTAGCTGGTGATTATTTACAAACGATCAAAACACTTGCCTCAAAATCAAAACCAAGATTGGTGATGTTTATGGGCAGTAACATTGGGAATTTCCCCGGTGAAAAGGCGATTGAGTTTATCCAATTTGTCAATGATTACTTAAATCCCGGAGATTTTTTCCTCATGGGAGTGGACCTAAAGAAAAACCCACGCGTCATCAGAGCGGCTTACAATGATAAAGGAGGAGTGACAAAGCGTTTTAACCTGAACTTATTGGAAAGGATCAACCGCGAGTTGGGAGGGGATTTCGATCTAAATGCATTTGAGCATTATGGGATGTACAATCCTTTGGATGGTGCTGCCTTGAGTTTTTTGGTCAGTATGGATGAGCAGGATGTCCATATCGCTGAACATATTTTTCACTTTGATAAATATGAAACTATTCATACCGAGGTTTCACAGAAATATAGCCTAAAGGAATTGGATCAGTTGGCAGTTAAAACAGGATTTTCTTGGGATAAACATTTTCAGGATAGTATGGGGTATTACTCTTTGAGTTTGTTTAGGAAGTGAAATGGGACTTTTGTCACATTAATTCCATGGATTGTTAAGTAACTTGTACCAAAATCAAAACCGATTTGAAATTACTGACCGTCTGTCTGATTTGTCTAGTCTTCATTGTTGGTTTGATATTTCTATTTCAACTATAAACACACCTATAATATGAGAAAGAACATGGGGAACACGGACAGGATTATCCGTACCCTTATTGCCGTAATAGCAGCTTATCTATACTTCTCCGGTACAATCCCTGGTACTTTGGGAATTTTACTGGTCGTAGTAGCTGCTGTATTTCTGTTGACCTCATTGGTTAGCTTTTGCCCTTTATATACCCTTATAGGCCTGAATACTTGTCCTGCAAAAAAAGCCTAGAGATTAAATTAAACCCAAATCAAAGCTCATCGATGGACCATTTCATTGATGAGCTTTTTGTTTTTTATATAAACAGCATTGCCCAAAAAAGAATAAAAGCTAAATTCAAGCTCAATTTACCCAAATTCCTAGACTGAATCTTTTTTCAATCTAAAATCTACAATCTACAATCTAAAATTCTACCCCATGAGCAATAACCGTAGAGATTTCCTCAAACTTGCCGGACTTGGTCTGGTAGGCGCAACCGTCCCAAATTTTTCCAAAGCTGAATCACCAGAACAATTATTTCATTTGAGTACAAAAAACCATAGTCAGTTGTTCAATATGAGTGGCTATGCCGCGCCGAAGTTGAATACCGTCAGGGTAGGGATTATAGGTTTGGGACAAAGGGGGCCTGGTGCTGTGGATAGATTGAGCAAAATTGAAGGAGTGGAAATCAAGGCGCTTTGTGACCTGATTCCTGAAAGGGTAGATAAAATAAAGACCAAACTTCAGGGAACCAAACACAAGCCTGAAGGCTATTCGGGCTCTGCTTATTCCTGGAAAAAATTGGTTGAGAGGAGTGATCTTGATTTGATCTATATAACCACTCCTTGGGATTGGCATACGCCCATGGCAGTTTACGCCATGGAATCAGGAAAACATGCAGCAGTGGAAGTCCCCGCTGCAAAGACTTTGGAAGAGTGCTGGCAATTGGTGGAGATATCTGAAAAAACCAAGAAGCATTGTATGATGCTTGAAAACTGTTGCTACGACTTTTTTGAGCTGATGACATTGAGTATGAAGCGGGATGGGTTTTTTGGGGAAATTATCCATACAGAAGGAGCTTATATCCATGATTTGTTGTGGTTGAATTTTAGGAAAGAAAGTGAGGGTGGCTATCAGGATATGTGGCGATTGAAAGAAAACTATAGAGACGGAAATCTTTACGCTACCCATGGATTAGGTCCCGTCTGTCAGATTATGGATATCAACAGGGGTGATCAGATGGATTTCCTGACTTCTCTTTCCAGTGCTGATTTCCATATGGCTGCCAAGGCAAGGGAATTAGCTGAAAATGACAATTATTTTGCTCCATTTGCTGAAAAAAAGTTCGGTGGAAATATGAATACGACAATGGTCAAAACCAAAAAAGGCCGGTCTATTATGATTCAGCATGATGTAACTTCCCCAAGACCTTATTCAAGATTACATACCGTCAGTGGAACAGAGGGATATGCACAAAAATACCCAAATCCAAAAGTGGCAAAAGGTCACGATTGGATGAAAGATGAAGAAATGAGGGCTTTGGAAGAAAAGTATACCCCCGAGATAGTCAAAAAGGTAGGTGAGCTTGCCAAGCAGATCGGTGGTCATGGAGGGATGGATTTTATGATGGATTGGAGATTGATCGATTGTCTGCGCAATGGACTTCCCTTGGACCAGGATGTCTACGATGCAGCCCTTTGGTCAGCGGTTTCTCCTTTGAGCGAATGGTCTGTTGCCCACAGGTCCAATTCCATTGATGTACCCGACTTTACCGGCGGAAGCTGGAAAAATAACAAGCCTGTTGAGATTACCCTGAAAGGTGGAGGTACGACTAAGGTGATTGTTTAAGTATTGATTATAATGGTAGAGCAATTTATAAATCAACCTTTCGATACTTTTCAAAGGCTTAGAAAATCCGTGGGTTTTTTGGCCTTTACGCTTCCATTGATTCTTTTGATATACGCTGCCGTTTTTGGAGAATGCAAAACAATACAATATTCCTTGTCCGATTATTATTACACAGCTTCAGGTGATGTTTTTGTCGGGGTGATATTAAGCATTTCTTTCTTTCTGATAGCCTACAAAGGTTATGATAGGGTGGATCAATGGTTGACGAATGCTGCTGGTTTCTGCGCTGTTTTGGTGGCTTTATTGCCTGCAGGCCAAAATATGAATGAGCAGTGTAGTGTTAGGGATGTGGAGGAGTTTGCCTGGAGGTCTACAGCTCATAATGTACTGGCTGTTCTGTTTTTCTTGATCTTAGCTTATATGTCCTATTTTCAATTTACCAAGACTTCAGGAAATATGACTATACAAAAAGTAGATAGGAATAAAATATATCGTATCTGTGCGATTTTCATGATAGTGGCTTTGGCATTGATCCCGATATTTTCAGTAATCTCAATATTCCCCAAAGTCATTTTCTGGATGGAATGGGTAGCCATGGCAGCATTCGGGTTTTCTTGGTTGACGAAGGGAGAATTTATTTTGGCTGATAAAGAGGTCGGTTGATAAGAGAGGCGAGAGGCAAGAGATTAGAAACGAGAGCCTAGGGCCAAGAGTAAAGAACCAAGAGCTAAAACCTCCTCCGAGTGCCTGGGTTTCGAGAAGCGAGTCCAGGTAGCTTGGGATGGAAATGAGGCATAGTGAAGGAGAAAAGTTTCAATTCCATATAAAGTCAGATCAATTTGAATTAAATTGATTTATAAATTATTGAGCAATACCAATTAATGATGTTCTATATGCAAAAATATATCCAATTCATTCTATATATGCTCTTTTTGGTCGTCCTCTTAGGTTGCCAAGACCAAACGGAAAAGAGAATTGATGAGATTTTTTCCCAATGGAATTCTCATGATTCACCTGGTGCGGCAGTAGCTGTGGTCAAAAACGGGAAAACTATTTTCAAGAAAGGTTATGGTATAGCTAATCTCGAATACGGCATCCCAATAACCCCTTCCACCATTTTTCATATTGCCTCTATATCCAAACAATTTACTGTATTTAGTATTTTGCTTTTGGAAAAAGAGGGGAAACTATCTATGGAAGATGATATCAGAAAGTATGTTCCA
>NZ_JBGSXS010000274.1:0-36593 GCF_041751335.1 Aquiflexum sp. | reverse complement strand
GAAATCATGCAGCGGAAGCTGGACAAAATGAAAGATTTTTGTCAAAGCAGGATTTGCAGAAGAAAATATCTCCTCAACTATTTTGGCGAAAGCCATGAGGGAAATTGTGGAAACTGTGACATCTGTTTTCAGAAAGGCAATCTCCAGGATATGACCATCCCATCCCAAATGTTGCTTTCTACTATAGCTCGATTGGGAGAAAGTTTTGGATTGGGATATGTGATATTGGTTTTGCGGGGTTCCAAGTCTTCCAAAATCCAGGATTCACATAAGTCACTTTCTGTGTATGGAATTGGAAAAGACAGGCCTGAGGATTTTTGGAAAAGACTGGGAGAAAAACTCCTGCAAGAAGGCTACCTCGAAGAAACTGGATCTCAATTCCCTACACTTAAGTTGACAACCTTTGCATGGGAAAAACTGAAATCCAAAGGAAAGATACTGTTGCCCATGGAGGAGGTATCACTACCGGCCTCTGCTACCAAAGCAACCCACAATGAAGCCTTGTTGGATGAATTGAAGAGATTGCGATTTCAGATCGCGCAGGCTCAAAATGTGCCACCCTATGTGGTTTTTGCAGACAGCAGTTTGGTAGAAATGGCCACCTATTTCCCAATTGACGATGTGTCTTTTCTAACCATCTCTGGAGTCGGCAGGGTAAAAGCCAACAGCTATGGCGAAGATTTTATGAGAGTGATCAGGGAATTTGTCAAAGAAAATAACATTGAGCCCATTCAAAAAAGGAATTATTCGAAACCAAAATCAACCAAGGATAATCAATCAGAAAATCTTACTTATAAACTTTTTCAGGAAGGTAAAAACATCTATCAGATCGCACAGGAGAGAAATATGAGTTCAAATACCGTGGAAGAACATCTGAGTAATATGGTTCGAAAAGGAGTCGTTAATCCTGAAGTTTTTCTTTCTAAAGATGATGTGCTCAATATTAGGTTGGCTTACCGAAGACAGGATTCAAATTTTCTAAAACCGCTAAAAGAACATTTTGGTGACCGCTACTCCTATTTCCAATTGAAAGTTGCCTTGGTGGAAGAAAGAGAAAGCTAAGGCAGATTTCTGATGGGACATTTGAAAAAATGCCATTTGATGGTTCAATTAATTGAACTTATGTCTAGCAATTTGTCGTAATATTGGTCTACGAATTTCAAACCTATGCCAAAATCCTTCTCCATATGGAGTGTACTGAAAATCAGTAGGCCTGTCAACCTTGTGATTGTGGCATTTGCCCAATTGATGACAGCCTATTTTTTGGTGGAAACTTCGAGAAAAGGGCTCCCTGTACTTCAGGACATCAACTTGTATTTTATCATTCTATCTACAGTAATCATTGCTGCGGCAGGTTATATGATCAATGATTACTATGATGTCAAGATTGATTATGTCAACAAGCCTGATGAGGTCATCATAGGAAAGGGCATGAAAAGAAGGGTAGTATTGGTATTCCATACTTTCTTAAGTTTATCTGGAATTGCCATAGGATGGTTGGCAAGCCCGAGGGTCGCTGTTATCAATTTCATTGCAACCTTTCTATTGTGGTGGTATAGCAATTCACTCAAAAGACTGCCTTTTATAGGAAACTTTTCAGTGGCGCTACTTACAGGACTTTCCATTTGGGTTATCGGGTACTACTACCAAAAGTCAGAACTATTGGTGCTTACCTATGCCATCTTTGCTTTCTTTCTTAACCTTATCAGGGAAATCATCAAAGATATTGAAGACAGACCGGGAGACAGGAAGCATGGCTGTAGGACATTACCCATCGTCATTGGCTTTAGGAACACTAAAAGGGTTATCTTTTTGATTGCCATTTGTTTTGTATGCGCCATTATGGTGGTCACTGTCAAAATCAATAACCTCCACCTGTTCATTTACTTTGGTGGTCTTAGCATTTTGTTTTTTGTATTCATGTATAAAATATATGTCGCAGATAGAAAAGCTCATTTTTCCCAACTGAGCATTCTCTCCAAACTATTGATGCTGACAGGGATTTTTAGTATGGGGTTTTTGTAAAGATTGTTTGATTGACCTATTTTATCCGAAGGCTAAAGGAATCCATTACTAAGGGAGAATTACTCTCAATTACTTTCTATATTGTTTTGAACTCAAAACAATTTTCATCAACCAAATCAGGAACTCCGGAGGAGAAGTCCACCTTGCCGAAAAGGGAGATTTCCTGATCAACGGAAACCATGTCTTTGAGGTGGGCGGAAAAAACAAGGGCTTCGACCAAATCAAAGACCTACCTGATAGTTATTTGGCTTTGGATGAAATCGAGACAGGCTTTGGAAAAAAAATCCCGCTTTGGCTATTTGGGTTTTTATATTGACCCTATATTCATGAGTTTTGAAGATGATAAAATCGCCTTCCAATCCCAAAGTGAATTATTCCTACTTTGGCAATTGATTCTTGAGGATAGAAACCTGACAGGTTTTTACAGTTTAGGTTGATTTTATTACTTTCTTAAAACCTGTCAGGTTTATAATCTTATTTAGGTAATGACAAAGTAGGATTATTCCTTATCACTATTGATCAAATAGGGTGTTTTTCCATCAGTGATAATGATTTTGGTATTGGGTGAATTGGCAAGTTCCCTGAAAGCCTCAATGCTTCTAAGTTCTATAATCTCCCTGACCAATCCTTCAGCCAAGATTTGCTGGGCTTCCCGTGTTCCTTCTGCTTCAATTTTCCTACGCTCTGCTTCTTTCCTTTCCCTATCCAAAACATATTCCATTTGTTGGGCTTCTTGTTCCGCTTTCAGCTTTCGCTCTATCGCCCTGCTTAGTTCTACAGGCAGGCTGATACTTTTCATCAACACTCTTTCAACTACAAATCCCCTTTCCCTTAGAGACTCGTGCATTCGGTCCTGAATTTCAGATTCAATTGTTGATCTCATTCCAGAGTGCATATCCTTTGCCATATATTGGGCTGTAACGTCTGCAGATGCCGACCTAAAAACATTGAGAATTAAAACTCTTTCATAATTGGTCCCTATATCCTCTAATATAAAAGGTACTTTATTCTTTTCAATACTATATAAAATGGATATTTCGGATTCGATAGTAAGTCCCTCTTTACTTGGAAGGCTTAATTTTACTTCTTGATTGACTGTTCTGATTGGCACTTTTGTTACCCTTGAAGTAAAGGGATTGTAGCCCACCAGGCCTGCTTCGTTTATTTTTGGCGACAGTTTTCCAAATCTACTTCTAACCCCAACTTCTCCAGGACGGACTACCGTACAAGAAGCCTGAGTTAAGGCAATTGACAAAAGAATCAAAAGAAAATTTTTCATAAATTAAAATTTAGTTTTACCTCTATTACGAAAAAAGCTTGGTTGGGATTGGGTTTTTTTGATTTTACTGAAAATTATTTCTTGTAAAGTTGGGACATCCTGAATTTGATTTTCGTCCCAAGTATATAGCATTAACCAAACAATCAAAATTTAATATTATGAAAAACCCTTTCTTAGGAAGTTATGTACTCTTGCTTTTTCTTATCAGTTTTCTTTTTTCCTGCGAATCGGACATGATGGATATAGGTGATGCAACATCTGACGGGAGTGGTGAATATGCTAGTTTTCATGGAGGTATGGAGAACTCTTCTGGTGGCGAAGGTTCTGGTGGAAATAGCAATATCCAACCTGGGCAGATAACTGCCGGCGAGTGGAAAGATTTAAACGATTGGTCTTATTGGCAATCTGTATTGGCAAGGCAGGATTATTCCAAAATGTCCGATTACTGGGGATTCGATCTCAACCAAAGGTATTCTGTGGAACTGAAGGACGGTTTTGGAAATCCCCATCAAGATATACCTATAACTCTTAAATTAAATGGACAACCAATATGGACAACCAAAACAGACAATAAAGGCAAAGCTGAACTGTGGGGAATGAGTGTTGGTAGCCCATCACAGAGAACTGAAAATACTGCACTAACCATTGATATTGACAACGGGCTACTTATCCATTCCAATGTCCTGACTTATGAAAAGGGTATAAATCAAATAAGCTATAATGTTCAGACACCTGTTTTCCTAAAAGCTGAAATAGCTTTTGTAGTGGATGCTACAGGTTCTATGGGGGATGAGATCGAGTACCTCAAGGTCGAGTTGAAAGATGTGCTGCAAAAAGTCAAAAACAACCAACCACAGTTTCAATTGATTACAGGGTCAGTATTTTACAGGGATCAAGGAGATGATTATGTCACAAGGGTTTCTCCTTTTACATCAGATGTGAACAAAACCATGGATTTTATCAAGAAACAGAGTGCAGAAGGTGGAGGTGATTATCCTGAGGCTGTTCATACCGCGTTGGAAAAAGCCATGTCTGATTTACAATGGTCATCCTTTGCCAAAACGAGGCTTTTGTTTTTGGTCTTGGATGCACCTCCGCACCACAGACCGGATGTTCTTCTAAATCTTCAAAAATCAATCAAAACAGCGGCGGCCAAAGGAATAAAGATCATTCCTATTACTGCAAGTGGCATAGACAAGGAAACAGAGTTTTTGATGCGCTTTTTCGCAGTTAGCACTAATGGGACCTATGTTTTCATCACTAACCACAGTGGAATCGGAAATGACCATTTGGAACCAACCGTTGGAGATTATGAGGTGGAGTTCTTGAACGACCTGATGGTAAGGTTGATAAATGAAAGTTTGGATTGATCCATCCTTATCAACCTAGAAAGGAAGAAATTACCTTGTGATAAGCATCAACAACATTAGGCAAAGAAAAACAGTGCCCTTTAGACAAAGTAGAGGAGATAATAATAATGGGAATGATTGTCGTCCCTTTAGGGACAAAATATGGATAAAACTTGATTATATAAATTAGTACCAAGTGCCTTTAGGTACGGAATATATGTTGTACCTGCCTACCGGACAGGCAGGCCTAAAGGCACAAAAACTTACCATTATTCATTTTTCTACCAACATTATGTACCTAAAGGGAATTGACAAATTGTAAGGAAGTTTAATTTTCCAATTCATCAATTGAGATTATAGTAGTATTCCCAACCTTGAATAAGTACTTTTATAAGTGCTCTAAAAAAATACTTATGATCGCTTCAAATTATACGGAATTTAGAAATAACATGAAGGAATTGTTGGATCAGGTAGAGGAAAACCAAGAAACCCTTATCCTCAAAAGAGGGTCCGGAAAAGGCGCTGTTATCATTTCTTTGGAGGAATACAATTCAATTATGGAGACCATGCATTTGTTGGGTTCTAAATCTAATGCCAAAAGATTATTTGAATCAATAGAACAACTCAATAATGATAACATCTCCACAAAGACTTTGATTGTGGATTAAAATAAGAATTCTTTCGTTAATGTAGTTTGTAACTTCGGACTTTTGAATATTAAGTTTTAAACTCAATACATAAAAGTTCTGATTAACTCCAACTCATTGTATCTTAAATCTTGGATGGAAGTAACCCACTCCCTATTTTTGAGGCAAAATAATAGACCACACTTTGAAAAACATTGCCATACTTGCCTCCGGCAGCGGAACCAACGCTGAGGAAATCATGAAATACTTCCAAAATTCCTCCAAAGGAAAAGTGGTTTTGGTTGCCTCGAATTTAAAAGAAGCCTTTGTCCTGGAAAGGGCAAAAAAGTTTCAGGTTCCCTCCTACAATTTTAATAAAGCATCACTTCAAAGCGGGGAACTTGCCCAAAAGCTGAAAGATTATAAAGTGGATGTGGTGGTTTTGGCTGGCTTTTTACTTAAAATCCCCGACAACCTGATCCTGGCTTTTCCAAAAAGTATTGTCAATATCCATCCGGCTTTATTGCCCAAATACGGGGGAAAAGGAATGTATGGGGCAAAAGTCCATGAGGCTGTAAAAGAGTCAGGGGATAAAGAGACGGGCATTACCATCCACCTCGTCAACGAAAATTATGACGAGGGAAAAATCATTTTTCAAGCGGCTGTTTCAATTAGCCCCGGAGATTCACCTGAAACCATCTCCCAAAAAGTCCATCGACTGGAATACAAATACTTCCCAAATGTGATTGAAAGCCTGCTATAATCCATTGGTTTTCCTAACTTTGCGACTTGAAAAAATTTCCATCTACTATATACACCCTTGAAAGCATTCAGAACATTGTGTCTTTGTGCCTTTGTGGCTAATTTATCATGGCAAACAAAAAAATCCAATCCGCCCTTATCTCTGTCTATAACAAGGACAACCTTGAACCTATCATTGCACAACTCAAAGCACAAGGGGTCAAAATCTACTCAACAGGTGGCACCCAAAAGTTCATCGAAGAACAAAGCGCCGAGGTAATTCCCGTGGAAGACCTGACGGGCTATCCCTCTATCTTCGGAGGAAGAGTCAAGACTCTCCACCCAAAAATCTTCGGCGGAATCCTGCACAGAAGAGAAAATGACTCCGATGTTTCACAGGCTGTTGAGTTTGATATCCCTGCCATAGATTTGGTGATTGTGGATTTGTATCCTTTTGAAGAAACAGTTGCCTCAGGAGCTTCTGAAGCGGATATCATCGAAAAAATTGACATCGGTGGGATTTCTTTGATCCGTGCTGCTGCCAAAAATTTCAAGGATGTCGTCATTGTTGCCTCCAAAGTTCAATATGGTGAACTGGAAGAAAAACTGAAAAATCAGGATGGTGCCACGACTTTGGAAGACAGAAGATACTTTGCTGCTGAGGCTTTTCAGGTATCCTCTAACTATGACACCCATATTTTCAATTACTTCAATCAAACCGAAAATATCCCTACACTTAAGATTTCCGAATCCAAAGCAAAAGCTTTAAGATATGGAGAGAACCCACACCAAGCTGCCCATTTTTATGGTGATCTTGAGGCACTTTTCACCAAATTGAATGGCAAAGAATTGTCTTACAATAACTTGGTGGACGTGGATGCTGCAGTAGCACTGATTGCGGAATTTGATGGAGAAACGGCTTTTGCCATCCTCAAACATACCAATGCCTGTGGGGTAGCCATTGCTGATTCAGTCAAAGGGGCTTATCAAAAAGCCTTTGCTGCCGATACTACTTCAGCTTTTGGTGGAGTTTTAATAACCAACCAAAATGTGGATTTGGCCGCAGCCGAAGAGATGAACAGTTTGTTTTTTGAGGTGCTGATTGCACCATCATTTGATGATGATGCATTGGCATTGCTTAAAGGCAAGAAAAATAGAATCCTTTTACAGCAAAAAATCCAAATCGAAGGCACCAAACAGGTCAAGACTTTGCTGAACGGGATTATCGAGCAGGATAAAGACTTGCAGACCGAATCAATAGAAGACTTTAAAGTGGTAACTAAAGTTACCCCAACCGAGGAAGAGAAAAACGCATTGGTTTTTGCGGCAAAAGTCTGTAAACATACCAAATCCAACACCATCATTCTGAGCAACAGCAATCAGTTGTTCTCCTCGGGAGTTGGTCAGACTTCCAGGGTAGATGCTTTGAGGCAAGCCATCGAAAAAGCAAAATCCTTTGGTTTTGATTTGAAGGGTGCGGTGATGGCATCAGATGCCTTTTTCCCATTTCCTGACTGTGTGGAAATAGCCCATGAAGCAGGAATTTCGGCAGTAGTGCAGCCCGGTGGATCGATTAAAGACAAGGACTCCATAAACTTTTGCGATGCCCATGGGATGAGTATGGTGATGACCGGGGTGAGGCATTTTAAACATTAAAAAGATCTAAGATTTTAGATTTGAATGCTTATAGAGACCTTTGGGTACGCTAAGACGTACTTGAAGGTCTTCTTATTTACCTCATATAGGCATATTTTCCTTTGAGGATTTCTGTTTTATAGGAAGAAATAATTTAAACTTAAGCATTTTCCATTATCTGAATTAAAAAGACTACATTTCTCAAGCTCATTCATGATATAAATCCGCTTTTTTTTCGCGTCCAACAATAAAAGATGATCTCCACTTCCCTTTGATTTATATAATAGTGCAACAAAATCAGGATACTTTAAAAGAATAAATTCGAAATCCTCAAAAACTTCAGAAAATTTAATCAAGTAAAGAGGTTTGTAAATAGAAATTTTTTTGACAGGTTCATATTTTTTGGAATGGCAAAATGTTAGAATCGATAAAATAATTGCCGGTAAAACTTAATTCTCTGGACAAGAAAAATCGTCTTAGTTATTAAGTTTTAAACTAAGAATTTTTCAAAACCTTTCTTAACCTCCTGATTTTCAGTCATAAAAATTTATTCATAGCGAAACATAAGTTCTGTAGGTAATTGACTGTCAAACATATGCATAAACAATGCTTAGTGTTCGAAATTTGTCAATGAAAGTGTTAGGATAGGTGATCAAAGAGATTTTTTCTGTCAGTTTAATAGCAGGTTGAATTTTAAGAATAAAAAAACCATTGAGGTAATGAAGACCTCAATGGTTTAAACTTATATCCTATATAAAATCCTTTGAGTCCACTAGCGTGGAATCAAAGTTTTAAATCAACTCCACACTTCTCTTCACAAATTCTGTCAGGTCTTTTCCAGTCAGCATACCTTGGGATAATAAGGCCAAGTCAAATGCCTGTTTGGCCAATTTACCTTGTGCTGCCTCATCTTCTGACTTGAGAAGCTTATCAACAACAGGATGATTTCCGTTGATTGCTACTTTGTAGTGGTCAGGCATCGCTCCGTAGAAACTCATTCCTCCACCCATCTGTGCCATGTCCTTCATCCTGCGCATAAACTCATCCATGGTCACGGTGACAGGCAATTCCTCAGGGCTTAATCCTTCGACTTCTACTGTGTAGTCTTTGTTATTGATCGCTTTTTCAAAGATTTCCTTAACCTTGGTAGACTGTTCTTCTGTCAACAAGTTGGCATAAGTGTCATCCTTCTGAATTAGTTTTTCTGCAACATCAGCATCTACACGCTTCAGTTGGGTCTTCTCCTCTTTTCCTTCGACATGTTGGATAAAGTGGCTGTCAATCGGAGAATCCATTACCAGGACATCATAATCTTTTTTGTTGGCAGATTGTATAAATCCATCCTGCTTATTGACATCGGTAGCATACAGGTATATGGTCTGCTCATTTTTGTCAGTCTGAATGGCTTTTACCTTTTCCTTGTATTCGGGTAGGGTGAAGTACTCCCCTTTGGTATTTTTCAACAAAGCGAAATCTTTACCTTTTTCGGCAAATTTATCCTCGCTGATCATGCCGTATTTTACAAACAGTCCGATATCATTCCATTTCTCTTCGTAAGCTTTTCTATCTTTTTTGAAGAGTTCGCCCAATTTGTCCGCCACCTTTTTGGTGATGTAACTGTTGATCTTTTTCACATTGCTGTCAGCTTGCAAAAAGCTCCTAGACACATTCAAAGGAATATCCGGTGAATCAATCACCCCGTGCAACAACATCAGGAATTCTGGCACGATGTCTTTTACCTCATCCGTGATAAATACCTGTCGGCTGAAAAGCTTGATCTTATTTTTCTGCATTTCAAAATCGTTCTTGATTTTAGGAAAATACAGTACTCCGGTCAAATTGAAAGGATAATCTACATTCAAGTGAATCCAGAACAATGGATCTTCACCCATGGGATACAATTGCTTGTAAAAAGCTAGGTAATCCTCATCTTTTAGGTCATTGGGAGATTTGGTCCAGATTGGGGTTGTGGTGTTAATGATATTGTCCACATCCACAGACTTCCATTTCTTTTCTCCTTTGTCATCTACACCATCTTCAACGCTATCGGATTTTGTACCGAACTTGATGGGAACAGGAAGGAATTTGCAGTATTTATCCAAAATTCCTTGAAGCTTCCATTTATCTAGAAACTCCTCTGAATCGGCATTGATAAAAAGGGTCACCTCTGTACCTCGCTCTGTTCTGTCACCTGCACTGATTTCAAATTCGGTACTTCCATCACAGGTCCATTTGGCTGCCGCAGCTCCTTCCTGATAGGAAAGGGTATTAATTTCGACTCTGTCCGCAACCATAAAAGCTGAGTAGAAACCCAAACCGAATTTACCGATGATTTCATTGGCATCTTTGGCGTCTTTGAATTTCTCCACGAATTCAGCTGCTCCAGAAAAAGCAATCTGATTAATATACTTCTTGATTTCTTCTGCCGTCATCCCCAATCCTTTATCGGAAATGGTGATGGTTTTTTTGTCCTTGTCAAAGGCTACTTCAACAGTAATGTCACCAAGTTCTCCGACATATTGCCCAAGCGTAGCGAGTCTTTTGATTTTTTGGGTGGCATCCACTGCATTGGAAACCAATTCGCGGAGAAAAATCTCATTGTCAGAATATAAAAACTTCTTACTGATCGGGAAGATATTCTCGGTATGTATCGAGATGGTACCTTTTTCCTGCATAGCTATCGTTAGTTTAAGTTGAATAACATTTGTAATGATTTACCCTTATCAAGCGCTGTTCCAAAGAGGGAAAAATGTCAATTTGTCAGACCAATAGGATTGATGATTAAAAATTTCCGTAAAATTCATTGGGATGAAGGTGTAGGGTTCCTTCATAATCTAAACTTTGCTTATATTCCGCATTTTAAAAAAAGCAAACCACAATGAAGGTAATTGTTATCAGTAGATGTAGCCCAAGGGAAAATGTAGTGATAAATGAAATCAGTAAAAATTTTGAAGATGTTGTTATCATTCAGATAGGAGCATCATCTGGCGGAACTGCAAAGGGTGGCGGAGTACGGGATGGGGTCAAAAAAAATTCAAGCTCTTGGCTGAACAAAAATGGTAAGAAAATTTATTCTAAAATCCATAAACTATTCCTTATTAAGGAATTGAAAAAATTAAATCTTTATAAACTTCCCAAACCAAGAATTGACTTCCCTCAAAATATTCTAAGAAATGAAAAAGGTATCGCTTTTTTAAAATCTCTAAAACCTGACATTATCTTTACCTGTGGAGCCCCTATTTTGAAAGAGTCCATTTTGACAATTCCTAAAATTGCTTGTATTAATGTTCATTATGGCATACCTCCAGAATATAGAGGGAACGACACTTTATTTTGGGCTTTGATGAACAAAGATTCAAAATACATTGGCGCTAGTATACATTATATCAACAAAGGTGTAGATCGAGGAAATGTCCTTGCCACAGTATTCCCCGCCTTAACTCGAAATGAAAGTGAAGTTTCTATAGATCTAAAAACCACTATTTTACTTGCTGAGGCGACTGTTAAGGTTTTGAAAAAAATCGAAAAAAGCGAAAAAACTCCTATTGGGCTTACCCAAAATGAGCTTGGTAGAAATTATAAGCAGGTTGAACGTACTTTTATTTTAAACTTAAAATATCTTGTCAAAAAAACTTTAGGAGGTTTAAAAACAGAACCACGAGAGAGTTCAATCAATTATTTTCTGAATGAATAGGTTGTCAAGATTTATTTTCAAATTGGACTTAAACCTTCAATAAGGTCTCCCAAACTTTTTATATTTGTCCCATGCTCAAAGAAATTTCTGTACTTATCCAGAAAGAAATCACCCTTGAATGGCGTCAGAAGTACGCCTTAAATGGAATCTTATTGTATGTAGTCTCAGCAGTTTTCATCACCTATCTCAGTGTGGGGGCAAAACAAGGGAATATCGATATTCCGACTTGGAATGCCCTATATTGGATCATCATTCTTTTTTCGGCTGTCAATGCCGTTGCCAAAAGCTTTGTTCAAGAACATCAGGGAAGGCAGTTGTATTATTATATGATCGCTTCACCAGAATCCATCATCATTTCAAAAATGATCTACAATACCCTTTTGACCTTAATTTTGGCACTATTGGGATATTTGGTGTTCGGCATTATCCTTGGCAATCCTGTGGCAGATCCGGGCATGTTCCTTTTGAATCTTATTTTGGGTGCAGTTGGCTTTTCCGCTTGTCTCACCATGGTTTCAGGAATTGCTTCGAAGGCAAGTAACAATGCCACCTTGATGGCGATCTTAAGTTTTCCTGTGATCATTCCCATTTTATTAATGGCTATCCGTGTTTCCAAAAATGCCATCGACGGATTGGATTGGTCGGTAAGTGTGGATAAAATCATAACACTTGTTGCCATCAATGCGATAGTGGCGGTGACAGCATATATCTTGTTCCCATATTTGTGGAGAAGCTAGGGGAGAGAGCTCGCGAAAAAAATTGGATCCCGCGAAGACGCGAAGAGCGCAAAGATTTTTTTTTAAAATTTAAAAGTAACATAATTAGTCTTTGACTTCTTATAATTGAATCCTTCGGTTCATCAAAATCAAATCCTTAAAGAAAGATGTAAAAGCATTTCCAAATTCAATTACCATTTTTTTCTTTGCGCCTTAGCGATTTTGCGGGAATAATATTTCTTCCCAATTTCTTTGCGCCTTGGCATCTTCCGATACTCGGGACAAGTTATGTGGGAGACCTTGATAATCCCAATTTCTTTGCGCCTTAGCGTCTTGGCGGGAACCCAACCTTCTTTACAACTTATATTAGAAAAAGCACAGGAATCAGGAACTTATGACCTATTTTTGCACTTGAGTTAGCAAAATCCCTGAAATGAAAAAAAGCTGGTGGAAAATCCTCACTATAGTCTTATTGGCATACACCATCACAGCAGGACTTCTCCTTGATGTACCCCGATTACCCATCCTCAATGAAACTATCCGGGCATTACATTTCCATGTGACCATGTGGTTTGGGATGATCTTGATGTTAATCGTATCAGTGGTTTATAGTATTAAATTCCTAAGAACCAATGATCTTAAAAATGACGATGTTGCCATTGAATTTACCAATGTAGCCATATTGTTTGGAGTTTTGGGAATTGTGACGGGGATGCTTTGGGCGAAATTCACTTGGGGAGACTATTGGAGTGGAGACCCAAAACAGAATGCCTCTGCGATCGGTTTGTTGATGTACTTTGCCTATCTTATACTTCGCAATTCACTTACAGATGTACATCAAAGGGCAAGAATTGGTGCAGTTTATAACATTTTTGCCTTTGCTGCATTTATACCTTTGATCTTTGTATTGCCTAGGCTTACAGACAGCCTCCATCCTGGGAATGGTGGCAATCCGGGATTTAATGCCTACGACCTTGACAGTAAATTGAGGATGGTGTTTTATCCTGCCATTATCGCTTGGACCTTGATGGGCACCTGGATGGCAACAGTGAGAGTCCGGTTAAGAAGAATAGAAAGAAAAGTTGAAGATAGATTGATAAATCAAGTATCATGAAAAAATGGTTTATAGTATTGTTTCTGTTAATGAGCCTTCAGGCCATGGCCCAAGAGAAAATAGCCATCAATGAAGATGATTACCAAAACTCTGGAATTGAAATGGCGGATACAATGCGCGCTGAAGGAAAAATTTACGTATTGGTTGGAATAATCGGGATTGTTTTTGCAGGAATTTTGGTTTATGTAATTGCTACTGATAAGAAGGTAGGGAAGTTGGAAAAATTGTTGAAAGATTAACCATTTCAGCAGAGTTCAAACATGACCTGCTACAAATGGAAAAACATAATAATTGAGTTATGAAAAAAGGACATATAATCGGTTTGGGAATCATTGGAGTTGCTATCATCATCATCATGTCGATGATAGGTGATGCGAGTACTTATGAAAGTTTCGCAACGGCCAAGGATTTGAAAATGAAAGGGAACGAAAAATCCATTCATGTGGTGGGACAATTGAAAAAAAGCATCTCAGGTACTGTAGAAGGTATTGAAGTTAATCAAGATAAAACATCCTTTTATTTTTTGATGATGGATAATGACGGAACTGAGCAGAAAGTATTTTATAATGAACCTGTACCTGCGGATTTTGCAAGGGCCGAACAAGTCGTTGTAATTGGTTCCTATAAAAATCCTGACCTGTTTGTTGCGAACAAAATCCTGATGAAATGTCCTTCCAAATATCAGGAAACTGAAGTCACCAATGCCAGCATGTAATGAATTCACCCATTTATCAGTGTAACCATGATCAATACCTTTGCCGGTAACTTAGGCCACTTTGCAGTTATATTGGCTTTTGTCAGTGCGATTGTAGCAGCCTACTCCTATTATCAATATACCATTGCACCTGAATTGGAAAAAGCGAATTGGAAACGCTTTAGCCGGGCAGTATTTTATATTCATTCAGTAGCAAGTGTCACTATAGCCATTTCGCTTTTTGAAATCATCTATAACCATAGGTTTGAGTACTTCTATGCTTATTCGCATTCTTCCATAGCTCTTCCTGTTCATTACATGATCTCCAGTTTTTGGGAAGGTCAGGAAGGCGCCTTTATCCTTTGGATATTCTGGAATGTGGTTTTGGGATTGATACTCATACACACCAATAAATTTTGGGAAGGACCTGTCATGGTAGTATTTGCCTTGGTTCAAGCGTTCCTTGTCTCAATGATCTTGGGAGTTGTCATTGGGGATTTGAAAATCGGAAGTTCGCCATTTATCCTTTTGAGGGATGCCATGAGTGCGCCGATTTTCCAGATCAATCCTGATTTTGTACCCGAGGACGGCACCGGCCTTAATCCCTTGCTCCAAAATATCTGGATGGTAATCCATCCGCCAACCCTATTTCTAGGATATGCTTCGACTTTGGTACCATTTGCTTTCTTAATGGGTGGCTTGGCAACAAATAAGTATTCTGAGTGGGTGCGTCCTGCCTTGCCTTGGGCAATTTTCTCAGCCATGATTTTGGGAATGGGAATCATCATGGGGGCCTATTGGGCTTATGTCACATTAAACTTTGGTGGCTATTGGAATTGGGATCCTGTCGAAAATGCCGTATATGTACCCTGGCTGATTATGATTGCCGCTATCCATACCATGATTACTTTTAAGAAAAGTAGTACAGCCTTAAAATCATCTATAGTCTTGGTCATCGCTTCTTTTATATTGGTTCTCTATGCGACGTTTCTGGTAAGAAGCGGGGTATTAGGAGATTCTTCTGTGCATTCATTTACAGATTTGGGTTTATCAGGTCAATTGCTGATTTATATGTTGTTTTTTCTTTTTGTGGCTATCTTCCTGGCTGCGAAAAACTGGAAACATATACCAACTTCAGAAAAAGAAGCCTCAGTATATTCAAGGGAATTCTGGATTTTCATAGGAGCCATTACGCTATCTTTAATGGCATTTCAGGTAATTCTTCCTACTTCAATTCCTGTTTGGAATGCAATCGTAGAAATCTTTGGTGGAATTTCAAATATGGCTCCTCCTGCCGATCAGGTTGGTTTTTATACAAAGTTCCAACTTTGGTTTGCCGTGGCCTTGGCCTTACTTACTGCAGTAGGACAGTTTTTTTGGTGGAATAAAATAGATGGAAAAACACTCAGGGAAGCATTGGTGATGCCATACATCATATCTGTTGTAATTTCTGCAGGAATCATCATAGTAGGTAAGGTATTTGACATTTCTTACATCATAGTGGTACTCGCAGCCACATTTACAATTGTAGCCAATGCTACCATTCTGGTCAAGCTCATTAAAAAAACAACCTTCAAATTGGCGGGTGGGTCTTTGGCCCATATCGGATTAGGTCTGATATTGATTGGCGTGATGTTTTCATCCGGCTACTCAGAAATCATTTCTTATAACATGTCAGGGATGACCTACAGCAACAGCTGGGAGGATGAATTGAACAAAGAACACGTGTTGCTTTGGATCAATAAACCGACCAAAATCAAAGATTATACAGCAGTCTATCGGGGAAGACAGAAAAAAGTTCAGGGGGTTCCTGGCTATGTCAGCGTAAACCTTCTAAAATCAACTGATAACACCAATGAAGCAATAGCAATAGATGATATCACGGCTAGAGGTAGAACTTATTTCAAAAAAGGAGAAACAGTTACCCTGATCTTGGAGGAAAATGATTATTTCCAAGTTGACTATTTCAAAGATGATGTGTACAAATTTTCACTAAATCCCATGTCACAGTTCAATAGTACCATGGGTCTTATTTCCTCTCCTGACTCAAGAAGATTTGTGAACAAGGATCTTTACACTTTTGTCTCAGCCATCAATGATTACGAAGATCCTGAATGGCGAGAGGATGAATTCTTTGAAGTATCACCAGGAGAAACTTTTTATATATCTGATTTTGTAACAACCTTTGAAGGTGGGGAAGTACTTACAAGTTTGGATGGAATTGATCTTAAAGATGGTGATGTGGCTGTGAAGGCCAAACTTGTTGTGATGGATTATGATAAGGAAAAAAGACTAGAACCCATATTTATCATCAGGGGAAATCAAGTTGGGAGGATTCCTTCAGTGGACAATGAGTTGGGTGTGAAAGTGGAACTGGAAAATATCCTTCCCGAATCCAATAAATTTTCCTTTAAAGTCAACAGGTATCAGAAAGATTACGTGGTGTTGAAAGCCATAGTAAAACCTCAAATCAATATCCTATGGATCGGTACCATTATTATGTTGATCGGTTTTACTATAGCAATTTACAGAAGGTATGATGAATTCAGTAAGATGAGAGATAAAGGATTGGAATGATTTCAATTTGTTTCTTTTATAATGATGTCCATAAAACCAAAAAAACCCCAAGACTCAATTTCTTGGGGTTTTTTTGGTGTTTCTTATTTCAATTCAAATAATTTATCTTTCACTTATGAAATATAAAATAGCGATACTTGGCACTGGAAATGTCGCTTGGCATTTGGGGCCGGCATTAGAGGATGCCGGACATACCATTACCGAAGTATTTGGAAGGGATATTCAAAAAGCGATTAACCTGACAAAAAGATTATATGTGGCAGAAGCCAAAGACGATTTGGATTTTTCAGATTCTGAGGCAAGCATATTTATAATATCTGTAAGCGATCATGCACTATCAGAAATCGCTGATGAAATAATTTTACCCGAAGACAGCATCTTGGTGCATACCTCAGGATCAGTAGGTCTGGATATTTTGGGATATAGTTCGGCTGCTTATACTGGAATCTTCTACCCTTTGCAGACTTTTAGCAAAGATAGAAGGCTGGATTTTGCGGACGTCCCGTTTTTATTGGAATCGGACGATCAGAACACTTTACAAAACCTTAAAAAATTAGCAAAAAGCCTTTCTCCACATCAATATGTAATCAAATCTAAAGATAGAAAGGCCCTGCATGTAGCGGCTGTATTTGCAAGTAATTTTTCAAATTACATGCTTAGGTTATCAGAAGAAATCATGGCGCGGCAAGGATTGGATTTCGAAATGCTAAAACCTTTGATCATTGAAACTATCAGCAAGAGTCTTGAGATTGGGGCAAAAAAAGCCCAAACTGGGCCGGCAATACGCAGCGATTTCAATATTTTAGATGACCATTATCAATTTTTAAATTATAATGAACAAGTTGCGCAAATCTATATGCTTATCTCTCAGGACATTATAGACAGTTATTGAGCAATACCTAATTGTAGGTGTTTTTCTTTTTCATATTATTAACTACATTTATGACGGGTGATTAAGCAACTTTTTCAGGTTTAAATGACCTGCATAAAAATGTTATTAATTTTTAAACATAAAAGTGGCCGCTCTGAAAAGACGGCCACTTTCATTTTTAATCCTGCCAAGAACCGAATTTCCCCTGTTGATAATCCTGATATGCCTGCCTGATTTCCTCCTGAGTATTCATGACAAATGGCCCTTGGGCCACCAAAGGTTCATTGAATGGCTTGGCATGTCCCAGGACGATCACTGAATCTTCAGTCGCCTCTACGGCTATGGAATCAGCATTATTATTGAACTCAATCAGATTTCTGTAAGGGATTTCCTCTCCCATCACCTTGACTTTACCCCGGACAACATAGAAAAATACATTTTCTTCTTTGGGAATATTTTTTGAAAACTTTCCTCCTTTGTCAATAAATATTGTACTTAAAAAAATTGGCCAAAGCGTATTAAAAGATCCTTTCTTATTTTCCCATTCCCCTGCAATCAATTGAACTTTTACCTTTTCATTATCCAAATTAAAATGAGTGATGTCATCCTTCTGCAAACCAAAATATCTGGGTTCCGCCATTTTTAAATTGGCAGGAAGGTTTAGCCAAAGTTGTAAGATTTCAAGGTCTCCACCTTCTTTCTTGAATTTTGCTGATGAAACTTCAGCATGAATCAATCCTCTTCCTGCAGTCATCCATTGGATTCCTCCGGCTTCAATGACCGATTCATGACCTCCCGAATCTTTGTGCATAATATCGCCTTCCAAAATGAAGGTGACTGTTTCCATTCCCCTATGGGGATGGGGTCCAAATGGCAAACCATTGTTGTTTTTGGGATAGGTTTGGTGTCCATGGTGATTGAGAAAAATGAAGGGGTCAATCTGCCTCAACTTTGGTGAAGGCAAAGGATTGTAAGTAATCAAATCCGCTATGGGATGATAACTGGCTTTATGGATTTCTTTGATAGTTTTCATAATATTTCATGTATATACATTAAATGTAAAAAAACCTGAATTTGTTCCGTAAAGGGTCAAAAAAAAACCTGAATTTCTTCAGGCTTCTTATTTGTTATTTTAACCAAGCTAGTGAGATTTCATCAGGAGCTTTCATCCTATCTGCTAAACGCAAATACCTGTCTCCCAAATTCGAAAGATAATCTTGGGCTTTTGATGCTACATCGTTGAGTCCGGTAAGGTTTTCGATGTCCCATAATTTCACCAAATGATCAATAATTCTAGCATAATCCCAACCTGTATAAATTCCTACTTTCTGTGTAATCGCCGAAAACTGGTCAAATAGCGTTGGATTACTGCTTCCTTTGCCCATCAAAACTGCTGGCATCACTATTTGCTTTCGCATCATTTTTTCAAAAGCCATAACTGCCCCATTTGGGTCAATTACGAAGATTTCACTCATAAAACTTTTATAAGCTTTCTCATGTCTGGCTTCATCTCCTGCAATCGTCTTGCAAATTCTGGACAATACATCATCCCCCGCTTTCTGGGCTAGTTTCCCTGTATTGACATGGGAGATTTTTGTCGCTCTTTCCTGAAAAGAGGTATATATCATGGCTTGATATGGATCTTTTTCAGATTTTGGATCAAAACCATTGTAAATCAATCTGTGAATCGTCTGTTCGACTTTTTTCATATCGGCCCTACCTGACAGGTACAAGTACTTGTTGAGGAGATCTCCATGACGGTTTTCCTCTGAGGTCCATGCTTTGGACCATCTCACCCAACCTGAATTGCTCAAGAGACTTCCTTCTACATTGATGCCTTCCAATAAATTGAAATAGGTCTGATAGCTGGGCAACGCTTCTTCCGTAATCATATTACCGATCAAAGATGTAATGATCGTATCGGGAATTCCCGCAGCTCTTTCCTGAAGTTTCTTAACCTCATCGAAAGCATCCTGTTCCCCCATATCAGGTAAAAAATCCGATGGTTGCCAGCAATCATCAGGGTCAACCAACACAGTATCCACTGCATTATTGACGAAGCCATCCAATTGGGAAATGACTTCCATGTTTTTTTCCAATTCGTAATCTATGTGTTCTGATCTATTCATGATAGTAAAATTTTGACTTAAATAATTAAAACCGCCAACCATATATTATGGTATTTTTAGCAGCTTGAATCTAAATGTCATAGCCAAATGATTATAAAGGTAATGACAAATAATGGGATTAAATGGAAAGAAACCCGATTTCTATAATAGGTTTCCACCCATGTGAAAGCATTATTTCTGTAAAACCCACGTTTTCTTATTAAAGTTTGGAGGGGATGTGGCATTTAATCTTTCCCCTATTTTTTCTAGGTACATAGTATTATACCTTAATCTCGTAATATAGTTCGGAAGTTCTGGATCTCCGTTCCAGCAATGTTCGGCCCGATCTCCATAAAGTACCTCACCACCATAGTAGGGATCAGTTGTACTTTCAAGAAAATCTTCTGTAAGGTAAACCGCATTGTTGAGGTAATAATTATCCATATCGCCACAATAGATATGGATTTTGCCTTCCAGATCCTTGCCCAGTTTGGACCAATCTCTTTCCATGATATAGCGAAGATCAAAATTTTCCTGCCAGTGTTCGGCCACTTCCTTGTCGATTTTACCGGAATACCTGTCCCAGATTGGTTTTGGATATCCATCTTCACCCACTGGAGAATATACAGATTGCCAAATATCCCATTGATCCCCGGACCTACTATTAGTACCGCCCAATGCAAGTTCCTTGTGATTCATGTCTTTGAGCATGGCGGATACATGACCAAGATAATTTCTTTTTCCCACACGCTCTGTAGTCCTAAATGGGCCATTTAGAAAATAGGCGTTTTCTTCCTCATATATATTAACAGTGGTGAATGCCCTGAAATCAATAGGGTCTGGACAGGCAGCAAAACAACCATTATACTCATTTGGATACATGACCTGAACAGCCAAAGCTTCCCAACCGCCGGTAGAACCTCCATACACAAATCTTGACCAGCCTTCTCCAATACCTCTAAATTGTTCTTCAATGTGCGGGATCAATTCATAGGTTATTGCATCCCCATAAGGTCCAATATTTTGGGAATTTACCGCATAACTGTCATCATAAAATGGATTGGCATGCTGAATTTCAATAACTATGAACTTTTGAAAATTGGGCGAAATCCATTTTTGGTAAAAATCATAAGCTTCCTGTTGTTCTATCTTTTTGTAACCATAGATATTAAACCTTGCATTATAATCTTCCTCCAAATCTTCATCAGGAGGAGTAGTCCTAAATCCACCAAAATCTGAAGGGAAATGTCCATGGTAAATCATCAATGGATAATATTCATTTGGATTTTTATCAAAATCCCTTGGAATCAGGACATGTGCCCCAAGGTAAATATCCCTTCCCCAAAACTCAGACAACAACTCGCTCTTAAATTTGATATGCTTGATAAATTCAGTATCCTCTGGTTCAGTGACGGGAGGATTGATCTGATCGATAGTAAGGTCAAGAGCTGCTTTTCCATCCCACTTTATTTTTTTGGGTGTGCTGTAAATATTGCCGGGGGTTCTGTTCCATTGTCTTCCCTCCCATTGGTCCATGGGCATTTTGATGGTATGTCCATCGGACCTTTTGAAGGTTTCATGCTTAACTATATATGCCTGAACCCAATATTCCCCTTCTGGGATATGCTGATATTTTTCAATGGGATAGCCAAATTCAGTTAGATCGAGGCTAAGTGGTTGCCCTGATTGATAATCCTGAAAATCCATCCCGATGACTTGGGCGGAACCGATATCATCACTTACAGCAAATCTTGGTTCTGTTTTATCACTATGGTAAAAAAGCAAAATTAAACGTCCATCTTTCAGTTCTTTAGACAATTCCTCGGATACTTTTATCCTCACCTCTGGAATTGGATTAGACTGACAGGAAATCAATATCAGAAAAATGAAAATCGGAAAATACCTCATGATAATTTGTTTAGGTGGAAAATGAAGATACTACAAATTTTAAATTGATATTTTCCAAGTAACATCTTATTACATAAACGGGCAAATACTGTTTTTTACCCAAAGATTCTACCGCCTATATATCTGGAAAGATTATATAACAGAAGAAAGTTTAAATTCATAATTCAACCATCAACAATATGAAAAGATCATTATTCGCATTTATTGCATCTGCCATCCTTCTCTCCTGTGGAGAGAATTCTGAAATTGTAGATTATACATTACTGACAGATGATGAAAGATTGACCATCGCCAAAGAAATGGCCCAAAACACCATCATGGTAGATGGACATGTCGACTTACCTTATAGAATGAAGGTAGGCGGATTTACCCTACAAAGAGAAATATTGGATGTTTCCGTCAGGACAGACGGGGGAAATTTCGACTTTCCCCGATCAAAAGAAGGTGGCCTGGACGCACCCTTTATGTCCATATATATTCCTGCCATTTATCAGGATAGAGGTGGTGCCAAAGCATTGGCTGACTCCCTTATTTTGATGACTGAAAGATTGTGTGATACCTGGCCTGACAAGTTTGCCAACGCAAAGTCTCCTGATGATATCAAAAAAAATACTGAAGAAGGTAAAATATCTTTTCCCATGGGTATGGAAAATGGTGCCGCATTGGAGGATGATATCAACAATGTCAAATATTTCTATGATAAAGGCATCAGGTACATCACACTTACCCATGGTAAAGACAACCTGATAGGAGATTCATCTTATGATACAACAAGAACCCATGGCGGATTAAGTGAATATGGTAAGGAGGTGGTCAAGGAAATGAATAAGACCGGTATCATGGTGGATATTTCCCATGTATCAGATGACACATTCTATGATGTGGTCAAAATCACCGACGTACCTGTCATCGCTTCACATTCTTCTGCCAGGGCTTTTACACCCGGCTTTGAAAGAAATATGGATGATGACATGATCAAGGAACTGGGAATAAACGGTGGCGTGATCATGATCAATTTTGGAGGAAGTTTTATAGATGGAGATTACAATGAGCGTTCAAGAGAGGTTAGAGAACACCTGATAAACTGGCTTGCAGAGAGTGGTTTGAGCAGATCGGATTCTGCTGCCCAGGCTTACATCCAAGATTATACTGCTGAAAACAACCCTTTTCCTAATGTCTCCAAAGTTGCGGACCACATTGACCATGTTAAAGCAATTGTAGGAATTGATCATATTGGCTTAGGTTCCGATTTTGATGGTGTGGGAGACAGCCTTCCAACAGGCTTAAAGGATGTTTCCATGTACCCCAATCTGATTGCAGAATTGCTAAAAAGAGGCTACTCTAGAGAGGATGTGGAAAAAATCTGCTATAAAAATATCTTCAGAGTTTGGGATCAAGTTATTGCTGCTGCCAAGTGATCGTTTTGAAGATATCAGTAAATCCCACTTCTTGAAAAATAGATAAAATAACAATAAGCCGTTTATAAAATGAAGCAAACAATTCATCAATAAATTACTTATTTTTGCAGCTTAAACGATTCAAAATATATGAAAAAATTTATAAATTTATCTTTTATTCTGGCAGGCGGATTATTTCTTTTTGCCTCTTGTGCTGAAAAAGAAGTATCTGAAACTGAGTCAGAACCATCCCCATTTGCAATAGAAACTGAAAAATTAACGCTCAGAGTCGACACCTTATTTACCGATTTTGAAAACCCTTGGGGAATGACATGGCTTCCGGATGGGAGAATGCTCGTAACAGAAAGAAAGGGAGAAATTCTGATTTTCAAGGATGATAAATACACAGGCGAGAAACTTTCTGGCGTACCGGCTGTTTCCGAAGTAAACCAAGCAGGTTTATTGGACATCACCATTCACCCGGATTACCAAACAAATGGCTGGATCTATTTGTCCTATGCAAGGACAAAAGGAGAAGGCGAAGTATTGGTCATTTCAAGAGCAAAACTAAATGGCAATGCCTTGGAAAATCTGGAGGAAATATTTGAAGCCAATCCTGAATGGAAGGGCGGAAGACACTTTGGTTCTAGGATAATTTTTGATAAAGACAACTACCTCTTTTTCTCCAATGGTGATAAAGGTTCAAGACCTATGAATGCACAGGAATTGGACACAGATCATGGCAAAATCCACAGAATCCATGATGATGGACGCATCCCTACAGATAATCCATTTGTAAATACGGCAGGAGCATCCCCCTCAATTTGGACTTATGGCAACAGAAATCCACAGGGGATGATTTATGACAAAGCCAACGACCGGATTTGGGCTGTCGAACATGGTCCCAAAGGAGGAGATGAACTTAATTTGATCCAAAAAGGAAAAAACTATGGTTGGCCGGTCATCTCTTATGGCATCAACTATGATGGGACAGTCCTCACCGAGTTTACTGAAAAAGAAGGAATGGAACAACCTGTCACCTATTGGGTGCCTTCAATAGCTACCTGCGGGATGACTTTGGTAACTTCAGATAAATACCCTGAATGGAAAGGAAATGTATTGGTAGCAGGTTTGGCAGGACAGCAGATCGCAAGGGTAGAGCTTGATGGTATAAAAGCCGTTGGAGAGGAAACCTTATTGAAGGACATCGGAAGGGTAAGACAAGTGTCCGAAAGTCCTGAAGGTTACATATATGCCATGACAGAAGTTACTGGCCTTTTGATTAAATTGGTTCGTGAAAAATCTAATGCAATCCCAGTACAACCTCGTGATTGAATTGATTGAAATATTGAGAAAGGTAATTCTCGAAAAATTAAAAACTAGTTCAAACTTATTGCAAAAAATAAAACCCTTTCGAATTGATAGGGTTTTATTTTTTTGCCTATTTCGAACCCGACAAGGAATCAAGAATACCAAAAATCAAGTGGGTCTGGAATTTTAAACTCATAACCTGATGATTGAATCTTTTGAGAAGACAACTGCTTCCAGGTAGAATCCCCTTCTGGTGCATAACTGCTAGGTGGCGGAAATCCAAGATCCAAAGCATTCTTTTCGTAGACCAATTTGCGTTTGGGGTGAAATGGTGCTACCCCATTGAAAACCTGATTCCAAAGATTTTTTTCTATTACCCATGATGATATGCCTACTGCATCATCTCTATGGATATAATTGACAGGGCTATCTCCGATTACATTTATTTTACCCGAAAAATATTTGCCTGGAACCCGGTCCACTCCTAGCAATCCGCCAAACCTGATGATGCTCAAATCATAATCCTGATCTTGAAGCAGTATATTTTCAGCCTGATAAAGAGCAGTGTTTCCTGTATTTTCTTTGGTCAATGTAAAAGTTTCGTCAAGTTCTCTGTTTTGATCAGGATAAATTGAAGTAGAACTGATATAAATGATTTTCTTTACTCCTGTCTGTAAAGCCATAGATTTGAGGAATTTGATCTGTTCAGGATGAAATGTTTCAGGCATTGTCCTGCTTCTAGGAGGTACATTCATAAACAAAATATCAGATTCAAATAATTTCATAAAGCCCTTCCCCTCAGGATGAGGCAATAATTTTAGTAAAAAGGTAGAAATTCCTTTAGCGTTCAATTTTTCCATTTTTTCAGGACTAGTGGTACTGCCTTTTACCTCAAAATTATTTTCTTTGAGATAATTTGCAAGGGGCAGGCCCAGCCAACCCAAACCAATAATAGAAACTGATGTCATAAAAAGGATGATATATTTTTAAATTTTCGGTAAATTCAATGTTCAACAAATATAGAACTAAAAATAAATGCAATTAGGCAGCAAAAGTTTTATGGTAATGATACGCAAACATTTTTTGAGTCTGTTTAGGTCAATCTTATTGGGATTGGTTATTATTTCCTGTGGGGAAAGAGACAAAAACAACGCTCTTTTGGGTAATTGGTATGGATTCGAACAAGATTCTACTTATTATGAATTATACATCAATGATACCCTGATCGTATTGAATCATGAAAATATTGGTCCCATAGGTTACGATTATCATGTTCAGGAAAATATTCTTATTGTGAGTAATGCAGCAGGAATGGAAAGGATTTGGCAAATAACCGAGATAGAAAAAGAACTTTTTACAATCAAGGACAGCCTGGAAACAATCACTTACTTTAAAATAGATATACCATTGGATTTCTTCGAAAGTATAAAGGACTCAATTAGTTATGTCGAATTTAAAGAGAGATTTTCATTGCGATATCTAGATAAAAAAGCTGATGAAGTACCGTAGATCCGTTTTTTGGTTAATGAAAACCAAATAAGAAAAAATGCGCAAAATCAAAATTTAAGCTTTATTCGGTCTTCCGTCTTTGGTCTTCTAACCAATTTTGGTAAGAACATCCACAACTCAAATGGGCGGATATTCATTATTTTCATTTTTCTCTTTTAGGCATCGTGCCCAAAATAAAATCCCAAAGTGGAGAACTCACTCCAAATGCCACATCAGGGTCTTTATAATGATGAATGGCATGATTGACCCAAAGGACTTTTAGAAAATTATTAGGTGGCTGATATGCATGTACAATGTAATGGACTCCCAAATAAGCGGCATACCCCACCATGAAGCCCGGAAGAAAGTATAGCGCATAATCACCCATAATCAGGGTAAAAACTGCATAAAAAATAACAGCATATGCCAGACTGATAAAAGGAGGCATAGTCAGCCTGCCCTTATCCTTAGGGTAATCATGATGGACTCCATGAACCGAATACTGAATCTTGTCTTTGACAGGTGTATCAGGTTCCATATGAAAAAAGTACCTGTGCATCATATACTCCAGCAAAGTAAAACCAAATACTCCCATTAGAAATACTGTTAATCCATATAAGGCCTTGATTTCTGTGGATGTGAAAGCATAGTACAATGATACCGATGCAACAACAAAATACATGATGATAGGAATACTAATATGGGTTTTTGTAAGCTTCTCCATTAAAGGATTTTGAAATATCTGAGCTGATCCGTTATTATCTGGCCTGTCCAGTCTTCCGATTTTCTTTAAGGTAGTCATTGGCGTTTCTTTTACTTAATAAAAAACTTTAACAAAATGTCAGTTGTCCAAAAACTGACATTGAATTAAACTAATTTCCGAATATATTACAAAAGAAGAAAATAAATGATGTTTATTGTATTCAATACTTCGTGATTTTAATCACCTTTCAAATACAAATTGCTTCGATTCTTCAATGGTTTGATGATATAATGCCTCATACAAAGGTAATATGACTGATACATCGAACTCCTTTGCCCTTGCCAAAGCCCTAGCTTTGAAACCAGGAAGATTTTTCTCGTCAAGAATTTCCAATGCTCTTTTGGTCATTTCTTTCACATCTCCCACTTTGCAGGTAAAGCCCGTTTCCCCATTGATATTTAATTCAGGAATTCCACCTACATCAGAACTTAATACAGGTACCTCACATGCCATTGCTTCCAAAGCAGCGAGCCCAAAGCTCTCTTTTTCAGATGGCATCACAAACAAATCACAAACTGAAAGCACCTCTTCTACCGCTTCAAGTTTTCCCAGAAAACGAACATCATCACAAGTACCCAATTCACGGCAAAGCCTCTCCATTTTATCTCTTTCAGGTCCATCTCCAACCAGCAAAAGTTTGGCTGGAATTTTCTTCCTCAATTCATAAAAAACCTTGATCACATCCTCCACTCTTTTTACTTTCCTAAAATTTGAGGTATGAACAAGTAGTTTCTCCCCGTGAGGGCAAATTGCCAACTTGAAATGTTCTTTTTTTTGCCTTTTGAACCTTTCGAGATCAATGAAATTTGGAATAACATCAATTCGCTTTCTGATATCAAAATGTTCAAAAGTTGATTTTCGGAGATCCTCGGATACAGCAGTAACAGCATCTGATTGATTGATACTGAAAGTGACCACTGGTTCATAACTAGGATCCTTACCCACCAAGGTAATGTCTGTACCATGTAATGTAGTCATTACAGGAATATAAATTCCTTGCTCTTTCAGAATCTGCTTTGCCATATAGGCTGCTGAAGCATGTGGTATGGCATAATGAACATGAAGCAAATCCAGACCCTCATATTTTACCACATTCACCATTTTACTGGCAAGTGCCAATTCATACGGAGCATGTTCAAAAAGAGGATAACTTTTAATATCCACCTCATGATAGAAGAGATTTTGATTAAAAAAATCCAACCGAGTAGGTTGGCTATAAGTGATAAAATGAATTTGATGCCCTTCTTTCGCCAAGGCTTTCCCTAACTCAGTAGCTACCACACCGCTTCCACCAAAGGTTGGATAACAAACGATCCCGATTTTCATGAATATGATTTTTAAAATATATCAACAAAATATTAAACACAGCAATGATGTGATTTTGTTCAATGTTTATTCCATTAAATTCCAAAATCCTTTTTGTTCAGAAGGATTTCTCATGGATTGGTAAATAATGTCATGGATTTCTGGCCTTACCCCGTCTTTGAGTAAGGTGGTATTATTGGCATCAGGGTGAACCCTATTGGAAAGAAAAACGAAAATCAGGTCGTTGTCAGGATCTGCCCAAACACATGTACCTGTAAAACCGGTATGTCCAAAAGTACTTTTTGGTGCCAAAGCACCAGCACTGCCTCCTTTTCCTCTTTCAGGTTCAGGTTTATCCCAGCCCCAACCCCTTCTACTTTGGATTGATTGTCTTTTCGTAAAATCCTTAATGGTTTTTTCATCCAAGAAATACACATCTCCATATTTTCCCCCATTGAGCATCATCTGCATCATCACAGCCAAATCATTGGCTTTACCAAATAAACCAGCATGACCAGCTACACCACCATACATGGCTGCTCCCTGATCATGAACATAACCATGAACAAGCCTTTTTCTCCAAGTAATATCATCTTCGGTAGGGGCAATCAAATCTTTGGAATACTTTTTCATTGGATTAAATGACATGGTATGCAATCCCAAAGGGGCATAAATATTCTGATCCAAAAACTCATCCATGGGCTGATTGGTCATTTTTTCGACCAAAGCCTGCATTAAATACATGGTGAGATCAGAATAAACATAACCATATCTTCTTCTTCCCGGATCAGGTTTTCTAAGGTCTGATTTCACAGTCCAAATCCATAAACTATCCTTCAAAGAATTAACTCCATACATATCATTGGAGACCGGCATTGAATATCCCGGTTCAGACTTTGTTCTATAATAATCCGTTTTCCATGAACCTGCTTCCACAGTTTTGGCATAATGGGGGATGAATGCAACCAAACCAGCCTCATGCGCTAAAATATCTTTAATAATCAAGTCCTCTTTATTGGTATTTCTTAATTCAGGGATATACCTCCCGATAGGCTTATCAATGTCAATCACGCCACGGCTCGCCAAGAACATGACGGCCTGGGTGGTAGCTAAAACTTTTGTAATGGAGGCCAAGTCATAAACAGTTTCTGTGGTTACTGCCTTGGTTTTACTGTAATCATAGTGCCCATAGGCTTTTTCAAATACTACCTGTCCATTCTTGGCAACCAAGACCACCCCTCCTGGAAATGCCTTCCTTTTGATACTGATTTCCATGACTGTATCTATTTTTGCCAGCACTTTGCTGTTCATCCCTTGGCTTTCGGGAATGCTGTATGCCAGTCTTCCCAATCCCGGCAAATATCCACCGGCCCCTGACCTAAGATTCAGATTAATGGAAACGGGCAAAATCCCATGGGCATTTCTTGCCCCAAAAATAATTTCAGGTACCAGTCTTTGGGTGAAAGTGTTATTTTCATAAGCCAAAATATTATGGGGCAATTCTGGAACATATTTGGTAGCGTACGCATTTCCAAATGTAATCAAAACCACATTTTTCTCCTGCCCTAGCCTTTTGATAAAATTAAAATCCGTCATGGTCACCCCAAAACCTCTGCTTGGGCTATTGGATATGCCCATGACACCAATGATAACTGTATCAAAATCTTTCAGCTTTTTCTCAATATTATCAAGACTGCCTGCATCTAATCCTTTGGTGATCTGGAAATGCTCAAAAGGAGCATATTTGTCAAGCTTCTTTTGAAATTCCAAGCCATTTCCACCTATTGTCAAAGAAGCTATTTTCTTAAGGTCCAATTGTCGAATTGGAAGGAAATCATCCTTATTGGAGGTGACAGTAATAGCACTTGCATATAACTTCTCAGCAAGTAATTCAGCAGATGGAGCATTGAGCCTTTCAATCAGATTTTTGGTCTCTATCTTTTCGGTCCTTTCTAATCCTGCCCAAAATTTGGCCTTCAAAATTTTTCTTATTCTTTCATCTATTTCTTCCTGGGAAATTTTGCCTTCGGCCACAGCTTGAAGAATCAAAGCCTTTGATTTGGGTACATCTTGAGAAAAAACCAACACATCATTTCCCGCGAGTAATGCCTGCAACTCAACCTCCCCCGGCTTGACATAGCTGCTGACCCCCTTCATGTTCAGGGCATCTGTAAATACCAATCCGTTAAAGTTCATCTGTCTTTTGAGAAGATCGGTGACCACATATTTTGAAAGTGAAGTAGCTTTGTTCCTTTCACTATCCATGCTTGGTATATGCAAATGTGCCACCATGACACTCATCAGGTCATTGTCGATCATTTCCCTATAAGGATAAAGATCAATATCCTTAATTCTAGTTTCGGAATGCCTTATTATAGGTAATGTAATGTGGGAATCAGACTCCGTATCCCCATGCCCGGGAAAATGCTTGGCATTTGCCATGACTCCATGATCCTGAAGTCCTTTCATGTAAGCGATAGATTTTCTTGCTACCAGTCTTTTTTCTTCCCCAAATGCCCTGTATCCGATCACGGGATTGTTGGGGTTGGAATTGACATCTACCACAGGTGCGAAATTAATATGCATACCCAATTCCTTGAATTGATGGGCAATTTCTTTCCCCATTTCATAAATAAGGTCTTCATCTGGTAATGCCCCCAATGTCATTGCTTTTGGGAAAGTAATCACAGAGTCCAATCTCATGCTTACCCCCCACTCTGCATCCATGGCAATGAATAAAGGTACGCTACTAATGGACTGGAAATAATTGGTCAGGTTGGCCTGTCTCACCGGCCCTCCCTGAAAAAATATCAAACCACCAATATTATGTTCTGTTACCAACCTGGCTAGATCCTGCTTATGTCTTTCATCCTTATTGGAATACGCAGCGACCATAAAAAGCTGTCCGAGGCGATCTTCAAAATCCTGATGTTCAAAAACACTGTCAACCCAAGCCCTTTGCCTGTTTTCGTTTAATGAAATAAATGGATCCTTGTCTTCTTTTAAAATTTTTGCATCAGACTTTTCCAAACCCAAAACAGCATCTGATTGAAAAATCACCAAAAATGCAATCAGAACACTCCAAACTTTTACATTCATGCTGCTGTTTAATTTTTATTGCTTGAATTTTAAAATAACTTTGTATCAATATACACTCAATTGTACAAACTTACACGGAATATTCAAGGCCAGGGATCAATTTTTGATTTTTGGGAAAAGATTTTGAATAAAATTGTACAGATCCATTTGAATAAAATCCCAAAATGAAATTCCCCTCTATTTTCAGAACATACAGCCACACGCGGTTTGAAATCAAGCCTAGATATTACGATCCTGTAAAAGAAGAAATTGAACAGCGTACTGCGAAAATCAAAAGAGAGCTTCAGGCAGATGGGAAACTTCCTTTGGAAAATGAGAACCAAGAAGCCTTAAACCGAGATTACGGATCTTCTATCAAGGGAGCATTTACGCAGGGCAGCCCCATCAAAGGAAGACCATCTGCCATGATAAACAGCGCCGGGATGATCCGTTTGATTATTTTCCTCGTTCTTTTGGGAGCTTTCTTTGGATATGTTTATTTGGGACCAGATGCACTGTACACCATATTGTATATTTTTGTGGGCGTTGGTTTGGTTTATTTATTTTTCAGATTAAAAGGAAAAAGCCGCCCATGAATGACATTATTCAACTTCTTCCGGATGCCATTGCAAATCAGATCGCTGCGGGGGAGGTAGTACAAAGGCCTGCTTCAGCATTGAAAGAACTGATGGAAAATGCCGTGGATGCTGGGGCCACCATGGTCAATGTGTTAGTGAAAGAAGGTGGAAAGAATCTTATTCAGGTCATTGACAACGGTAAAGGGATGTCAATGACAGATGCCAGGATGAGCTTTGAAAGACACGCTACATCCAAAATCAGAACCTCAGAGGATCTTTTTGCCATACGCACTTTTGGGTTTCGGGGAGAAGCGCTTGCTTCTATTGCAGCCGTCGCCCAAGTGGAAATGAAAACCAGACTGCGGGGCGAGGAACTTGGCACAATGCTCCAAATTGAAGGTTCAGAAGTGAAAAAGCAGGAACCCATTGCTACACAAGAGGGAACTTCCATTGCGGTGAAAAACCTATTTTTCAACGTGCCTGCAAGAAGGAATTTTCTAAAATCCAATGCAGTGGAAATGAAACACATAGTGGAGGAATTTCAGCGGGTCGCCCTTTCCTATCCTGAAATTGGGTTCACATTTATGCAGAATGACATGGAACTCTTTAACCTGTCTCCAGGAAAACTCAGCCAAAGGATTGTAGGTATATCTGGTAGATCATTTCAAAACCATCTGGTGGCCTGCATTGAGGACACGCCACACCTTAACATTAAGGGGTATATCGGAAAACCGGAATCTGCCAAAAAATCCCGTGGTGACCAATATTTTTTTGTCAATAACCGGTATATCAAAAACAACTACCTCCACCATGCAGTAGTCAATTCCTATGAAGGATTGATGGCTTCTGATATGCACCCTTTCTATGTGCTGTTTTTGGATATTGACCCCAGTCATATTGACATCAATGTTCACCCCACCAAAACCGAGATCAAATTTGATGACGAAAGGACAGTCTATGGGGTGGTCAGGTCTGCTGTAAAACAAGCTTTAGGTGCCCACAATGTCGTCCCTTCTTTAAATTTTGGACTTGATGTGAACTTCAATGAAACCTGGGACAACAACAAAGTACAGTCCGAAAAAGTCGGTGTTGAAAATGCGTATAAACCAGACACTATCGGTCCGGAGAATAAATACAAGACTTTTCAAAGTCCGGCATTCAAAAAACAGGCTGTTTCGGGATGGGAAAAACTTTTCGAAAGCGGTGAAAACCTGAATATGATCAAAGAAATTAAAGCCCATGTCATTGAGGATCAAGATGATGTCCTGACTTTCTCCTCAAAAGCAAATGAGGATATGGGCAAATTGAACGAAGGAAGAAAATCCGGAACAACATTTCAGGTAGAAAACAATTATATTGTCGCGCAGATGTCTTCAGGCCTGCTCATTATCGACCAACAGGCTGCGCATGAAAGGATACTTTACGAAAAATACACCAAGCAACTGACCAAAGCTGCAGGAGCTTCGCAGCAATGTCTCTTCCCGCAACATATCCAATTGGGACAGTCAGACTTTGCTTTGGTAATGGATATACTTGACGAGCTCCACAGTTTGGGCTTTGTCATTGAGGAATTTGGGAAAAGCACCATATTAATCCAGGGTGTTCCGGCTGATATCTATGTGACCAATGAAAAACGGTTATTTGAAGGTTTGATCGATCAATTCAAACATTTCAAGTCCGAACTCTCCTTGGATAACAGGGAGAACTTGGCGCGTTCCTTGGCAAGACGGTCGTCCATAAAAAAAGGAAATGTATTGGCTGCTTCGGAAATGGAAACCATCGTAGGTCAGTTGTTTGCCTGTCAAAATCCAAATTATGGTCTTGCTGGGAACAAAACCTTCGTCAAATTGGATTTACCTAAAATACAAAGTTTTTTTACGAGATAAGATATGTTTAGAAATCTAACACCTGTAGTCAAAAACCTTTTGCTCATCACGGTAGGCATTTATGTGGTAACAGCATTCCTTATGCCTCAGCTGAAGACCATTTTTGCACTATATTATGTCAACAGCTCGAGGTTTTTGCCATTTCAGTTCCTTACTTACATGTTCATGCATGCAGATTTCTGGCATTTGTTCAGCAATATGTTCGGACTGTTTATTTTCGGGCCTTTACTTGAACAGTTTCTTGGACCTAAAAAAATACTGATACTTTGGATGGTTTGTGGGGTGGGTTCCGGTTTGTTGTATTCAGGTTATACCGCTTTCAAAATAAACCAATTGGATAATAAGATCGCTACATTCTATGAAAATCCCAGCCCCGATCTTTTTAGTGATTTTGTAAAGGACAACAAACACTTTTTCAAATCAGGGGTTTATGATTTTATCGACGCCTATAGCAGAAATCCTGATGATAGCGGTTTGATTCAGCGGGCAAAAGAAAACCTGATGGGTATCAGGGATATTCAGGTCAACATACCAATGGTAGGTGCATCAGGTGCCCTATTTGGAGTATTGATTGCGTTCGGAATGCTGTTTCCCAATACCCAGTTGTTTTTATTATTTCCTCCTATGCCTGTGAAAGCCAAATATTTGGTCTTATTTTACGGACTATATACCTTGTATTCGATTCTAAATAATAACCCTAGTGACAATGTAGCGCATTTTGCCCATTTGAGCGGATTAGTGATCGGTGCTGGTCTTGTATTTTATTGGAAAAAAGACAGAACAAACTTTTATTGATTAAATATGTACGGAGGATTCTTGTTAAACCTTAGAAACGCTTTCAAGCAAAACAACAACAGTTTGTATAAGATCATTGCGATCAACATTCTGGTGTTTTTTGCCATGCTGTTGGTAAGGGTATTTTTTACTTTTTCGGGGGCGGGCACACTATATCAGAGTTTCAGGTCTCTTTTGATGATGCCTGCGGATATATCTCAGATTTTGACCCAACCTTGGTCGATATTGACCTATATGTTTTTTCATGAGGGATTATTCCATATCCTGTTCAATATGCTTTTCCTGTATTGGTTTGGACTGTTGCTACATGAATATCTGGGAAGCCGGAAATTGGCAAATATCTATATCCTTGGAGGATTGGCAGGAGCATTACTCTATGTAGTGATGTACAATATTTCTCCCTATTTCAGTGAAGTGGTGAGTTCTTCCAGAATGTTGGGGGCAAGTGCGGGTGTTTATGCCGTAGTAGTGGCAGCAGCCACGCTTTCTCCAAATACCACCTTTTTTCTGCTTCTTCTTGGTCCTGTCAAGATCAAATATATCGCCATTTTCTATGTGCTCATTGCGTTTGTCAACTCGGCAGGTGAGAATGCAGGTGGTGAACTCGCGCATCTTGGAGGTGCAGCTTTGGGTTTCATTTATGTTTATCAACTTCAGAAAGGAATCGATTTAGGTGCTTGGATTCAGGCTATCGGAAACTTTTTTGTTAATATTTTTGAAAAAAAGCCCTCTGTAAAAGTCACTTACAGAAAAAAGAAATCTTTTACCACCACACCTGACCCGACTCCTTCTAAATCTGTAAAGAGTACGACAGGAAAAACTGAAGATGCGACCCAAGAGGAAATCGACCTGATTCTTGACAAAATCGCCGAAAAAGGATACGATGCCCTCAGCAAAGAAGAAAAAAGAAAGCTTTTTGAATTCAGTAAAAAGTGATTTTTTATAATCTATAAACCAATGCTATCCTGAGAACCGTCTGTCTAGTGTTTTGACTTTGTATTTTGAATTCAGTATTCATCCCCAGATTGCCAATGAGGTCAAAATAGGACCCGACCCCAAAATTACCGCCTGCTCTAGAAATCGTTGTCCCAGGAAGTCCCGGCTGGGTGTTGAGCCAAAGATTGTTGTAACCTCCTAGCAAATAAATTTGAGAAACTCCTTCTGTAAGGTAATAGCGCAGATCCACATTCAGATTGGACTCCCGTCCGACATTTGGAAACCAATAGGTGAAATTTGGGGCAATTGAAAACCTATCCGCAAAGAAATATTCCGCACCTGCATTGGCTCCAATAATATTGATCTGAAACCTGTAATCCACTCCCAATTGAAGCCGAATATCCCCCTGTTCCTGGGCATTGGCATATTGAAAGGACACGCTAAGCAAAAAGAAAAGAAGTGATTTTTTCATGGAATTGGAAATTGAATCTGTACAAAACTATTTAAACCATTGGAAAAGGAAAGAGAAAACTTGAAAAATCATATTTATCTGAAAAATATCGATCGCAATTCGGAACTAAATCTTGCCTGCAGCAAATTTTCAAAGTGACGTTTTGATTGACCCTTCCTCCCCTTTGCGTCTTTGTGCCTTAGCGGGAAACAACCTACGTCTGTTAGCCCAACTGAGCCACCTCATTCTTATTCGCCAATTGCCCACAGGCTGCATCGATGTCCTGTCCACGGGATTTGCGCACCTTGGCTATAATACCGTTTTGTTCTAAAATCCGCACGTACATCTCTACCGCTTCTTTGGAAGCCTGCCTGAATTCTCCCTCATCAATGGGATTGTATTGGATGATATTGACTTTGGAGGGGATGATTATACAGAATTTCGCCAATGCCCTTGCATGTTCCTCATTATCGTTGATGCTTTCCCAAATCACATATTCGTAAGTGACTTTCCTTTTGGTTTTTTGATACCAATGCTTCAATGCCTCCGCAAGGTCTTCTAACGGATTGACCTCATTGATCGGCATCAGCCGGGTGCGAGTCTCGTTGATAGCAGAATGCAGGGAAACGGCAAGGTTGAACTTCACCTCATCATCTGCCATTTTTTTGATCATTTTGGGAATGCCGACTGTAGAAAGTGTGATCCTTCTCGCTGCCATGCCCAGGCCATCGGGAGAAGTGATTTTGTCTATGGCTTCGATGACATTGGCATAATTGAGAAGCGGTTCACCCATACCCATAAACACAATATTGGTCAAGGGCCTGTTGAAGTAAGTCTCTGCCTCTTCCTTAATGGCCACCACTTGATCGTAGATTTCATCAGGATTCAGGTTTCGCATGCGCTTAAGCCTTGCAGTGGCACAGAAGTTACAGTCGAGGCTGCAACCTACCTGGGAGGAAACACAGGCGGTGATTCTTTTGGTCGTGGGAATCAGGACAGATTCTACTATTTTCTCATCATAAAGCTTTACGGCATTTTTGATGGTTCCGTCTGTGGAGTGTTGCATCAGATCCACCAGTATGTGGTTGATGGTGAAGTTCTCTTTGAGCATTTCCCTGGTTTCTTTGGAAATATTGCTCATGTCATCAAAGTTTTTCAGGGACTTGTTCCACAGCCATTCATATACCTGCTTGGCCCGGAACTTCTTTTCTCCATGAGCAATAAAAAATTCCTCCAACTGCTCAAGTGTAAACTTTCTGATGTCTCTC
>NZ_JBGSXS010000273.1:0-11505 GCF_041751335.1 Aquiflexum sp. | reverse complement strand
CGCAGAGTAATTTTTTGCTCTTGCGGGAATCTATCACTAAATTTTCTGAAAACTTTTGTAGCGAGAAACATTCCAAATAAGCCCATTTCCTATAGGTTTTTGATGTTCTGAATGTGATTTTGTATATTGTGTACAACGTTTTTCAGCTATACGCAGGCAGGGAATTTTACCACTGAACTTCCTACGAAGAACTGAACTTCAATTTTAGCAATTTCCTGTCCTACGAAGCACGAAACCCCTGCTTGCGTATAGGTGATGTTGGCGGTTCGTTTTTTATTCCCACCCTTTAAAATTTGAATAAGTTTCATAGTCACATCCTGTATCGTAGTCCAACTGTTTTTTTGTCTTTCTTTCATAGGCTTCTTCTGGTAGACTTAAAAGCTCTTCAAACTCTAAATCTTTGGGCATTTTCTTAGGGTCATTCAAAACCTTCTCGAAGAAATCCTTCCCATTTGCAATGGCGCAACATCTCACATAAAGGAAGTAGTCGCCCGAAAAATGTTTATTATCATCTTGATATGATTCTTCACCAATATTTCTTGCGTGTTCCCTTGTGTCAAGCAAATATAACTTATAAGCTAGGCTTTCCTTAAATTGCTTAATTTCAGAAACTTTCATTTTTGACAAGTAGTCTATTGCTGGCTGAATTTGGCTTTCTGATGTCTTTAAATCCCATTTAATTTTATCAATCACTGCCCAAAACAGTTGGTCTTCAATCATTTTTTTAGGCTTCATCTGTTTCTTTCTTAAATCAGCCCATCGTTTTTCAGATTCTATTTTTGCCTTTTCGACTTCCTCAATGAATTCGTCTTTTTCATTTTCCCATCTCCATTCTAAAAACATATTGTTTCCGAAATCTGGAGTAATTACACCTGAAAGTGGAAAACCTTCTTTTATTCCGTTTCTTCCATCTCCTAATTTGTATTCTAATGATAATTCAAATTCAGTAAGATGAAGATTACCTAAAAATTCATATTCCTTTATTCTATTATATTTTTCATTGTCAGTAAAGAATTCAATGCAATAATTATTGTTGTAGGAAAATCTGTCACGACAAAGAATTTCCCTTAACCTAGAATCGGAAATTTTTGGCTTTTCAATATCAATATAGTTTAAGACACCTAGCATTAATGTCCCACCTTCAGATTCGTCAAAAAATGACTTACCTTTCCTAATCACTTTGAAAGCTCCAAAAAAGTTTCTTTCAAGTTTGGTTATAAAAATGTCTCCTTCTTTTACTTGCATCGTCTCTTTTAAAATGACCGCCAACGGTCTCTTTCCACAATAGTGAAAAGCAACCCTTTTTGGCATGCTTTCTACAATATTGGGGAAATCTCCCATATCTAAATTATTGCCAATCCCTTACAAAATATTCAAAGATTGTTCTTTGATCTTTTCCAGTTCGTCCTTCATGATGACAACGTGCTTTTGTATATGTGCATCATTGGCCTTAGAACCTATAGTATTGATCTCACGACCGATTTCCTGACTGATAAAGCCGAGCTTTTTTCCTTGGTTGTTATCCACTTTCAAGTTTTTCTCAAAATAGTCTAGGTGGGTTTCCAACCTTACCAATTCCTCTGTAATATCGATTTTTTCAAAATAATAAATCAGTTCTTGCTCAAAGCGGTTTTTGTCAAAACTGTTTTCCTCCAACCAATCCTTGAAATTATTTCTGATCCTTTCCCTGATTCTTTCTTTGCGCACAGGGTCAGCTGATTTGACTTCGCCAAGTCCATTTCTGATCACTGAAAGATTCTCCATAAATTTCCCCTCCAATACTTTTCCTTCATCGCTTCTGAAAACATCACATTCCTTTAGCGCTTTGGTGATCGCAACTTTGATGCTTTCCCATTCCTGAGCGTCGGTATTTTTTTCAGAAATATTGGAAATGACATTTGGAGATTGCAAAGCCAGTTTGAAAATTTCCCCGCTTTGGCTTCCAGCTTTTTCCAACATTGCCTGGTATTTACTGAAATAAGTCAGAAAAAGATCCTCATTGATGCTTATAGGCAAGTCCTCGGTGGTCTTGTTAGTGAATTCAATATTGAGGTTGACTTTCCCCCTTTCCAATACCCCACTGACCATATTTCTGATCTCCAATTCTTTGTCCGAAAACTGCTTGGGAGACCTGATGGACAGGTCCAAAAATTTAGAATTCAGTGTTTTGACTTCAACACTGATAATGAAGTTTTTGTCCTCCAGTCCGGCCAAGCCATAGCCTGTCATTGATTTGATCATAACAAATAATTGATTGAAACAAAATTAGAAATTGTACCCTAAAGTAACGTAAAATTTAAGATCATCCCCTTGATAATTCCTGACAGGTTTTGCAACGTCAAACTTAAAGTAGTAATTCAACAACACCGTTCTCATTCCTCCACCAAAACTTTGCAACCATGGGTTGTTGAAATTGTTGAGGGTTATGACAAAAGGAGATCCCGGCGTACTTATAACCTCAGTATTCTGATCGTTGACTTTCTCCCAAGGTGCCGCAGTATTCCAGGCAGATCCTACATCATAAAAAGCCACCAATTGAAAGTTTTTGACAAAATTGGAGGTGATATTCCCTCTTGACAAATAAGAGAACACAGGTATACGGAGTTCTGTGGTGAATGTCATTACGTTTCTTCCCCTGATTTCATCAAAAAGATACCCTCTCAGATCCACAAATTCTGCAAAGAGAATATTTGAATTTTCCATACCTTCAGGATTTCTCACCGGAGATTCTTCAGGCCTGTTGCTAGGTGGATTGTAAAATTGATTGAAAAGCCAATTGTTCATACCACCCACCAGATAATTTTGCGGGTTGTTTCCGAAGAATGAACCTACATATAATCGGGAAGCAAGGATGATATTTTTATGGATGCTCTGATAATTTCTGAAATCAAGATAGAAATTTGTAAATGACCTTTCCGCTATGTTCAACCCCTGATAATGAACTATCCCTGTTTTAGCTTTTAGGCCTTTCTGCATGTAAAGCCCTATCTGTTGTGTATTATCGTAGACAAACTCGAACCTACCCCCCGCGTAATTGACATCCAATCTATTCCTTTCAGGCATCTGACCTCTTACAATTGAATCAGGGTTGAGATTGAAATATTGAGTTTTGGCTATAAAAGGTGAGATAGAAACCCTTGAGTGTATATTGAAAGGGTATGAGAAACCAAATTCAGTTTTGTTCAGGACATACCTTTGAAATACATCGCCTTGAGGAATCTGAAGAGCCGTTCTGTCATATCTCAACCTAAAGTCAATTCTTTGCTTGAGGTATTCATATTCAAAAAATATGTCACTACCAGACCTGAAATCCAAAGGTGTCATCAGCCCACCTTTAAAATTATGATTGTCCAAAATATCAGTCATGTTTCCTGAAAGGGCAAGACCAAAGCCTCTCAAAGGATCCACTATCCAGTCAGTACTAAGACTGCTGGTGATAAACTGAGGCATCATCCTTCTTGGACCTGTTACCCGCTTTTGCAAGCTCTGTCTCCTGAAATTTTCAAGAATATTACTTCTTCCCCCTGCCTGAACAGGCCTACTTTCCGGGGCAGCGATTCTCGGAATGGTATCAAAGGTATAATTATCAGTATCTATCCCTCCCTTTCTTTCAAAGCGTAATCTGTCAGTACTGATGCTTCCCGTAAGACTTTTTGGAGCAGGTATTGTATCAAATTCAATCTCAGTATCAGTCCTTAAAACTCGGTCTGAAACCGGGGGCTGAGTGGAGGTGGTAGTAGTAGGTGGGGTGGCTGCAGTCGCTTGTGGCGTGGTCCCTCTTGGGGGTGGACTCAAAAGCAAATCTTCCAATCTAATGTTCAAGGTGGTATCCCTTTTAGCCTGAGTTTGAACAGGCCTTCTTACAATTTCTGTTTGTGCTGGTCTTTGTTCTTCCTCGATTTCCACTCTTCTTGAAGATATTCTTTCCGAAAGGGTTTTGGCTTGGGAAAGCTGTATCCTAGGGGTACTTGGGGTAAATTGATCGACATTGGAATAGGATTCCAAAACCAACCTGCTTTGATTGCCATCACGATAGGAGTAGGCAATCCTGTTAGCTCTTGAAGAATAATCAAAAGCTTCCAAGCTCTTGTTAAAGGCTGACATTTGACTGGCAATTCCATTTGAAATGGTCAACCGCATCAGGTTCATGATTCCACTCTGATCACTCAGAAAAAGGACATTGTTACTGTTCAGCACCCGAGGTCTGATATTTCGATTATTTAGGTTTGTCAACTTGGTGATTTTCGCAGAATCTTCCATATCCACCTGAAACAGGTTGAAATAATCTGGTAATAATTTCACATCAGGTGTTTTAGTGAGCAAAGAATCAGCTAAAACCACTTGGTTAGATGCAAAAATAATCGTGGAATCATTCAAGAAAACCGGAGAGATATTGTCAAAAACATCATTGGTAATCCTCTTGCCGACTCCTCTGACATTAAGTGCATAAATATCAGATTTACCATTGGAAATCGCCGAAAGCACCATATTTCTGCCTGAAGAATTGAAATCAAGGCTGAGAATCTGGGTGATGTTTCTAAGGAAAATTTTATCCTGAGCCGAACCGTCAATTGCCCTACTGCGCAAAGTGGTGGTACCCCTTTTGAAAGTTGCAATGGCAAGGTTCAATGTGTCACGCCAAGCGATAATTGGTGCGGATAAATTAACTGGTTGATCGGATGAATTTGCTCCACCGGAATAAATGGTTCTTTCTCTTCCATTGGCCAATTCTTTCACCTGCACTTTAAATCTACCGCCATTATTGATCACATATGCAAGGTGCTTGGCATCGGGGCTGAATTTGATATCATTGATAATGCCAAGATGAGAGGATGAAGTAGATGCTATTTCGTTGGAATCGTTTATTTCTTTGAATGATGTAAAAACCTGCTGATTGGTATTGAGGTAGAATTGCCTCCATTGTTCCTGAAAAGTTTTATAATTGAGTCCTATGGTATTAGCAATGCTATTTTCCTCATTTCTATTGATCCTACTCAGATTTAAGATACTTGAGATATACCTTCTTCCATATTTTTCCACTATAAAATTCCAAACCGATTGACCAACAAGTCCTGCTTCCCTGTTTTTAAGTTTGTGGAGTTTGATGTTTTTGTTTTCTTTGAAATGATGTCTTACAAAATCATCCATTTCCATACTCCATCCATGGGCAAGGTACATGGCTGCACCTTCAATATACCACTCCGGAAAACTGTTTATAAGGTTGGATTGAAATGCGTCAGCGATGGTGGAACCGTACAACATCTCCTCAATGATAACTTTTGATGTGGTATAAATCAGTTCTCTTTTAAAGGATTCCCAAGTTCCAGTAAATGCAACCTCCCCTATTAACCTACTAAAGAATGTCTGCCCGTCAATGGTAAACTCATCTTTGTTGAGATTAAGGTTACTTTGCAGTATTTCCTGTTGGGAGTTATAGATGAATATTTTTGGTTTGGTATAGGCAACATAACCAATCAATTGGGTCAACCTATCAAATTCAGATTCCAAATAATCAATAGCCATCCGGGCATTATTGCCTCCACCATCGTTATAATACACCTCAAAATTATTAGAGCTATAAAAATACCATTCGATATTTTTATGCTGTACTCTATTCTTTCCGAATCTTTCTCTGTCAAACTGTGCCCATGTCAAAAACGGCATCTGTAAAAAGAAGATTGACAAGCCTAAGACTATGATTCTATTTTTCATTTACCTGACTTCACTTGGGTTTTAAATATACTTAAAAATTTGAACTATGTATTTTTCCACCGTTTAATGTTTACATCTTTTTCAAGTTCCCCGCCATGAAATAGCATTTCAACCATTTTTTTACTGTAATAGGGAATAAGCGAAACTCCTTTGGCTCCAAAGCCATTGAAGATGTAAACGCTCTTGTAAGCCGTATGTTTTCCGATAAATGGCTTTCTGTCTCTTGTCGCAGGACGGATTCCATACCGATGGTAAATTACTTCCTCCAACGGTACAGAAATCAGCTTTCCCAACTTTTCAAGAATTTCTTTTTTTGACTTTTCGGTTGGTCCCAAATCCAAATCATCTTTGGTATAAGTGGATCCTACCCTGTGCAATCCATTTGGCAAGGAAATTCTAAACACCCCCCTATTAATAATTTCATTTGGTATAAAACCCTGCTTTATATCCAGAATTTCACCCTTAACAGGTGCAAAGGGCAGATTCCTAAAAAACCGGCTTTCCATGGCACCTAGCCCATTGCAGTAAACAATGCCCCGAGCTTTAATCCCCTTGTAAACAATCCCATCTTCACTAATTTCCAAAAGGTCCTCTTGAAATTTCTCCTCCAATAAAAGTCCTTCCTTTTTTAAATAAATCGAATAATCATCCAAAAGCTTGTTTATATTAAGATATCCGGAGTTTTTGAGCATTATTCCTCCATTAGGATTTACTACTTCTGGATAAAATGACTTAGTATGGATTTGATCAAAATAATCTTGAAATCCGAGTTCGCCGCTTTTCCCCATCCATTCATTTTGCTCCTCAATAGTCAAAAACGGTCTATAAATATTTTTGGAAAACAGGAACTTACTGGTCAATAGGAACTCCATTTTTTGATACAATGGTTCTATCTCTGGAAAAAGCAAATCTGCATTCCAAGTCTTCGCCATTTTTTTACCTGTAATGGGATTATACAAACCTGCAGCTACCCTACTGCTAAGGTTGGCCTCAGGTTGGTCGATAACCAATACTTTTGCCCCCACTTCCAACAGCCGAAAAGACAGAACCGTACCTGCCAATCCCTGACCAATGAGTAAAAAATCTACTTCCATGGCCAAAAATAATTTCTTTATTCGTTATTTTGAGATTGACACCAAAAGATTTCCTTATGCTCAAGCTTAAAATGTTCACGTTCAACCCTTTTCAGGAAAACACTTATGTTTTATTTGATGAAACAAAGGAAGCTGTGATTTTCGACCCGGGCTGTTATGAAAAACAGGAGAACGATGAACTTGTCGCCTTCATCAACAGTGAAGATTTAAAAGTTACACATCTTATCAATACCCATTGTCATATAGACCATGTGTTGGGAAATGCATTTGTCAAGAATAAATACAAGGTGCCATTTTTGATCCACCAAAAGGAAATACCTGTTTTGAAATCTGTGAACGTATATGCGTCCAATTATGGATTTCCAGGATATCAGGAAACCGAACCGGATGGGTATCTTGATGAAAAGAAAAAATTTAAGTTCGGAAACACAGAACTGGACATTCTATTTGTACCCGGTCATGCTCCGGGACATCTTGTATTCTATCATAAAGACTCCAAAATCTGTATTGCAGGGGACACATTGTTCCAAGGCAGCATTGGGAGGACAGACCTTCCCGGTGGGGACCATCAAACTTTACTTCGGGCGATCAAATCAGAATTGTTTTCACTTCCTGATGACACCATCGTGTATCCCGGACATGGACCCGAGACAGACATTGGAACTGAAAAACAATTCAACCCTTTTGTAGGTAAAAATGCCAGGACCTGATGAAAAAGCACATCCCAAATGCCCTGACGAGTGCCAACCTTCTTTGCGGAATGATTGGAATAGTCTATGTGCTGAATGGAGAAATAAACTACGTTGCCTATTTCATATTCTTGGCAGCGCTTTTTGACTTTTTGGATGGGTTTGTGGCTAGAATACTGAAAGTAAGCAGTGAGATCGGGAAACAATTGGACTCATTGGCGGATTTGGTGACTTTTGGGGTTTTGCCTGCGTTTATACTTTTCAAAACGGTAGAATCAAATACCGATATTTGGTTTTTGCCTTTTTTGGTTTTGGTGGTCGCAGTTTTTTCTGCTGTTCGACTTGCCAAATTCAATATAGACGAAAGGCAATCAGATCGATTTATTGGAGTACCTACTCCTGCAAATGCCTTATTGATCAGCACAATACCATTTCTTTCAGAACGATTACCCTTTTTCGAACCCTATCTGAACAATCCTTACATCTTGATTGGATTGGCATTTTTGATGTCTTATTTGTTGGTTGCAGAACTTCCTTTAATTGCGCTTAAATTCAAGGATTATTCCATATCCAATAATATTTTCAGATACCTGGTCATCGGAGCTTCACTCATCTTCCTCATTGTCTTGGGGATAGCAGGCATTCCATTTGCCATAATTTCATATATTGCGCTCTCGATAGCAGAAGCTTGGATTACAAAAAATGCCGAAACAGTACCCTAAATATTTAATAACCCTTTGTTTTCATTTGGCATTGAGTTTTGTTGTCCATCAGGCATCTGCACAGGACAATAATGACTTTTTAAAATTCCCTGTTACAAAATCCGGCGTTTACAAAATCCATGCAACTCAACTGAACAACCTAGGACTTCCGGAGATCAATGAGGTGTCAGTGTTTGGACATCCCGGAATGCTTCCCCAAAAGCTAGATAGCATCAATACTACACTCAGAGAAATTCCTGTCAAGGTATTGGACAACCAACTCGTATTCTATGTGGAAGGCCCCCATCAGGTGGAATTTGAAAATGGCACATTGGCTTACCATCATCATTTATATGCTGATACCCTTTATTATTTGATAGGAAAAAAGTCAAAAGGAAATCCGATAAATACTGTCTCATCAGGAAATTCAGGAGAACCGAATCCCGGTGGAAGGGTTTATCAGGTCAAAACCCAAAAGTGGGAACAAACCAACTTGTTGAATTCAGGAAGAAACTGGTTTTCAGCCCCGATATTTTCAGGGGGAAATTTGCAATATTCTGCTCAAATACCAGAAAATGCCCTCAATCCGGTTGAACTCACATTGAAATTAATGGCCCAATCTTTAAACCCAGCTACTTTTTCCATCAATGCAAACGGGCAGGCTCTCGATAAGATCAACATAACAGGAGTACCAAACACAACCTATGGTATCAAAGGCCGGGAAGAAATATTCAGCACCTCATTTTCCTCAAGCAGCAATTTGGCACTGAATGTCCAATTCCAAAGTACAGACATCAATGCGACGGGTTATCTTGATTATTCCATCCTATCGGTTCCTTTTCTAGCAGCTTCTTTAAGCAGTGGCATTTATTACCAATCGCAAGAGCAAGAGGTGGAAGTTTCCTCAAGTGATGGTACCATATGGAATGTCAGTGATCCATTTGATATTTATGAAATACAGGGCACAGCATCTTTGAAGTCAGGTGAAAAAATTGCTGTATTTAATTTGAATACAATCCCTGTGATCAGTGATCTCAAAAGCATTGGGATGTCGATCAGGAATATTGACCAAAAACCTGACTTGTTCATTATCACCAATAGTATTCTGGCAACACAGGCGGAAAGGCTTTCGGCCCACAAAAAGTCAATCGGCATTGTCAGTCAAGTTATCATATTGGAAGATATCTACGATCAATTTGGTTATGGCTCAAAGGACATCACAGCGATCAGAAATTTTTTGGCTTTTCATTACCATAAAGATTTTAGACTTCAAAATGTATTGTTTTTCGGCAAAGGAACTTATGATTACAAAGGCAAACTGGGCGGGAGACCTAACTTGGTGCCCTCATACAGTTCCAGAAACAGTCTCAACCCACTGACCACTTATAGTTCGGATGATTATTTTGGCTTTTTGGATTGGGGACAAGGCGAATGGGTAGAATCCAATGCAGGTGATGAGGATCTGAGAATCGGAGTTGGCAGAATTCCCGCGATCAACATAGTCGAAGCAAGGGAAATGGTCAATAAGATTATTTCTTACGAAACGGGAATAGCTATCTCAGGAGATTGGAAAAGAAACATTGCTTTCTTTGCTGATGATGGGGACAACAATATCCATTTGAGGGATGCTGAGGCACATGCTGCTTTCATTTCGGAAAATCATCCCGAATTTCTGATCAAGAAACTATACTTGGACAGGTTTGAACAAGTCCGAAATGGTGCAGTTCAAAGTTCCCCTAAAGCCAGAGAAGGACTGAAAGAATCTATCAAAGATGGTGTTTTGTTGCTCAATTATATCGGTCATGGTAATGAGACTACTTTGACCGCAGAGCGGGTGTTTACGGTTTCTGACCTAAATGATTGGCCTGAAAACCCATATTTGCCGCTATTCGTCACCGCAACCTGTGAATTTGGTAGACATGATAGTCCATTGATTCGGTCTGCTGCAGAGGAATTACTTTTTGCAGAAAAAAAGGGTGCAATCGGCTTATTGACTACCGGTAGACCGGTTTTTAGCAGTGTCAACTTTACACTGAACAAGGCTTTTATAGAAACTGTATTCCAAAAACCAAACGGTGAATCTTTGGACTTGGGCGAAATATTTCGCATCACCAAAAATAACAGTCAAAATGGACCATTCAATAGAAATTTCTCACTATTGGGAGATCCCTCTCTGAAATTGGCCGTACCGGAACTTGAAACAAGGACTACCTCGATTTTTGATGTCAGGCTGGAAGTGGATACCGACACCTTAAAAGCTAAACAGCAAGTCCAAATCATAGGACAGGTTACAGACCCATTGACAGGTTCAGTGCTTTCAGGTTCAAATGGAGAATATGAAATACAAATCACAGACAAACCCAGAACTTTGAAATCTCTGGGAGATGAAAGCGAGCAGACTGAATTTCTGGAAGAACAGAACCTATTGTTCAAAGGACAGGGCACAATTACCAATGGGGAGTTTGTTTCAAATGTTTTTATTCCCAGAAACATCGATTACAGTTTGGGAGTGGGTACTATCAGAATATTTGCCCAATTGGAAAATGGTATAGATGAAGCCATGGGGGCTGTCAGAATTCCAATCACGGGGACATCGACCTACCAAAGTTCCGATACTGAAGGTCCTGCTATTCAAATGTTGTATGGTCAGGCTATGACTCCTGGGCCAGGCAGCACTTTCCCTTCAGCCAATATTCCGCTGAGGATTCTCTTAGAGGACATTTCCGGTATCAACATTTCTTCCCAGAATATCGGACAGGATATATTGCTAAGAATCAATGACAGCAACCCTATCATCCTCAATGGTGATTTTATTGCTAAAGAAAATGGCTTTCAAAAAGGGGAAATTCAAACCCTGATGACCGGATTAAAAGAAGGACCAAATACAGTTTCTTTGGAAGCTTGGGACAATCTCGGCAACAGGTCCATAAAAACAGAAATCATTGATATTAAAGGAAGCTTGGAATTGAAGATTTTGAGTCATGTTGTATATCCTAATCCAAGTTCCGAAAAGAGTAAATTTATGATTACCCACAACAGGCAATCTGAAAACTTATTTCTGGAATTGGAGGTTTATTCTGTGCATGGTGGAATAATATTTAAATCGGCTAAGCGTTATCTAGGAGCTGATTTTCTACTGGATGATTTTGAATGGATTTTTTTCCGTTCAAAGACCAAATATCCCGTAAAAGGAACTTATATTTACAGGTTATTGCTCACTTCTGAAAAAGATGGTTCCTCAGACACCAAGAGCGGAAAAATTATTATTCAATGAAACTACAAATAAGAACCTTAATTGCCCCGACCATT
>NZ_JBGSXS010000272.1:0-85606 GCF_041751335.1 Aquiflexum sp. | reverse complement strand
GCATGCGTTCAGTGAGCCGTTTCAGTAGGTAGTTTTCAATGGGCAGTACGTAGTGTTCAGTTGACGAGAAAGGAAATACTGACAGTTGTCGGATAGGAGTTATTGTATAGCCTATTGAAATAGTTTTCTTCTGTCTTCCGTCTCCCGTCTTCTGTCTCGAAAATGATAACGATTAATTTTATATTAAAAACATAGTAGATAACTTGGGTATTTGCAATTATTTTATTAGTTTTGAAAGAATGCAATTAATAACTATGCGCTTTGTTTTCTACATATGTCTGCTTTTTTTGCTGCCCTCCTGCTTTGGTAGTTTTTCGGAAGGTGAAATGTATTTCCATCAGGGTGACTACGACAAAGCCGTTTCAGAATTTTCAAAAGCACTTTTTATTAACCTAACAGATGTAAAATCTCTTCATCTCCGGGCAAGATCCTATGAAGAATTAGAGAAGTATGAAGACGCCTTGAAGGATTATAAGGCCATTATTCGTTTTGAACCCCATTACGCACAGGCTTATGCTGGTATTGGGAAAGTCTATTGGAAACAAGAGGATTATAAAAATGCTGAAAAGTACCTTTTATTAGCTGCCAATCAGGATGGGGAAGATTTTGAAATCATCTATCTTTTAGGTAGAGCCATGCTAATGAATAAAAATTACAAAAGTGCAGATGAGTTTTTACAGATTGCCAAAGAAATGAGGCCAAAGGATTCCAAGGTGTATTTCTATCAAGGCATGGCAAGATCCCAAATCGGTGATATCTTAGGTGCAGCCGGTTCATTCAATATGTGTCTCAACTTTGACCCTGACAATCTTACAGCCAAATACAACAGGGGCCTAATTCGTTTGTTGATAGGATATGCAGAATGGGCCATGGAAGATTTTGATGACATTTTGAAAGTCAATCCCAATCATATTGAAGCACTTGCCAGGAGAGGATATGCAAAACTTGCAATCAATGACAATACGGGTTGTAAAGACTTAAAAGAGGCTGCTGGAAAAGGAAGTATTTATGCGCAGATGCATTTGGAACACTGTGAGTAGTTCCTTAAGCTTTTGGAAACTGAAATTGAAATAATAGTTTCCCGTCGTGCTGATCCCGATAGGAGGAGAAGCATCTCACGAGGATCCTGAAATGTAAAATATTCCTTGAATAATACCTTTGGAGTTCCCTCCTACGTATCAATGACATAAATCAGATTAGCAGTCAAACTGTTCTAGGCATAGAAATTATTGCTTGGCTTACCAATCAATGGCCTCCTGCTTTAGCGGGAGGAAAAAAAGAGGCCTATTATCCCCCGGCTTTAGCCAAACATAATCCCCGATCTTATATCCTACTTTTATGTTTTGGCTAAAGCCTTTGGTATTTTGCATTTATTTATGAATGGGCTAAAGCCGCATTCCTATTGATACCAACTATACAAAGATGTCATTACCAATTCTGAACATTTTCAAAATGTTGGGGACTCGGAATGACGAGTAACCTGATGTCAAAAGGTTTTCAAAAAACCCCCAACCTCCATTTCACTGATTCTCTGTAATTGTTTTTGGCAGTTTCAGATGTAAATAGGAATAGATAAGGTTCTATAAGTTCGAGTTCCATCAAATAGAAAACACCCTCAATCCAAACACCATCTACCCTTGCATAAAGCGTGTCTCCAGCAAATTCATTCACTATTTTCTGAATGTAATGTAGTTGTTCATCTAAAGGCCGTACTTGTTGGACTTGACCTCCAAAATAATGTTGCACCCTAAACTCCCCCGACTTGGCACTTTTCAAGACAGCATGAGAAAATTTGCCATTAAAAAACAAATAGGAAAATTCCCCTACCGATGCAATCTCCTCGATGAATGGTTGGACCATATAATCCTCAGATTCCAAAAATAAATCAATGATGGATTTTTGGGTTTTCCAGTTATTCTTTTCAAGTTTCAAAGTATTTTTGGACCCTCCGCTTACAGTAGGCTTGATGACCAAGTGATCTGTATCGAATTGTTGGAAACAAATTTCCAAATCAGGTTCCTTTCCCTTTTCAAGAAAAAATGTCGGCACGATATGAAAACCCTTTTTCTGCACATCCAAAAGGTATTTTTTATCCGAGTTCCACAGAATGGTGTCCAAATCATTGAAAACCTTCAATCCCAGACTTTTGATATAATTACACCAAACCAAAAATTCGGGATACCTATCAAAATAATCCCATGGAGATTTGATCAGCAAGTGAGTGAATTGTGTCCAATCCACTTGAGGATCAGACCATATTTCCAACCTGTAATCCTGGCCTAAATCTTTTAAAATATTTCCCAATACTATGTTTTCATCTTCCGCATTGTAATCAGGATAGCTTCCTTTTGATTCGTAAGTGACTATGGCTACTTTCATCTGTTTTGTTATTCTCATTTTCAAACAATTATATATCAATTTTTGCATTTAATGGACACAAATCTAAAATTACATGCTTTTAATCATATTTTTGGGTTTTGGTTTTTATGAAAAGAGATAAACTGGTCATCATCCCTACCTATAATGAACTGGAAAACATCCAGGACATTGCATTGGCTATCATGGCTTTGGAAGGTGATTTTGAATTGTTGGTAATAGATGACAATTCTCCGGATGGTACTGCAGAGGAAGTGAAGAAATTGAAGCGTGAATTCCCAGATAGGATCCACCTACTGCAGAGACCTGGAAAGCAAGGACTTGGAACAGCCTATTTGGAAGGATTTCAATATGCCCTAATGAGTGGCTACCAATATATTTTTGAAATGGATGCGGATTTCTCCCACAATCCAAAAGACCTAATACGGCTTTATGAAACTTGTTTTCAGGAAAATTATGATCTGGTGATCGGCTCTAGATATATCACCGGAGTCAATGTGGTCAACTGGCCAATGGGAAGGGTTTTGATGTCGTTTTTTGCAAGTAAATATGTTCAGTTCATTACCGGTATGCCCATCAAAGATGCCACAGCCGGTTTTAAATGCTATCGCAGAAATACACTGGAAACTATTGGACTGGATAAAATCAGATTTATCGGATATGCTTTTCAGATTGAAATGAAATTCACGACATGGAAACTGGGCTTCCGAATCAAAGAGATCCCGATCATTTTTACCGACCGGACCAAAGGAATCTCAAAAATGAACACCCACATTTTTAAAGAGGCGGTAATGGGCGTTATTTACATGAAGGTCAGAAGTTGGTTCAAAAAGTACAAACCTAATCAAAACGTATCGCTTTGATCGGTTGGATATTGCTAATCAGCATCGCAGGGATAAACAGAACCATTGTAGTTACCAGCAATACTGAAATATTGAGCAGCAAAAACACAGGCCAATTCCAGGCTATGGGCACAAATGACATATAATAACTTTCCGGGTCAAGAGCAATAAACCGGAATTTTTGTTGCAACAATCCAAAACCCAATCCTATTGCATTTCCAAAAAGTAAGCCCCTGCCAATTATTCTAACCCCGTTCCAGACAAAGATCTTTCTTATCTGTTTGTTTTTGGTTCCAAGCGCTTTCAGTATTCCTATCATCTGCGTCCTTTCCATGATCAAGATAAACAATATGGAAACCATATTAAATGCTGCTACAAAAAGGATCAAACCCAAAAAGATAAAGACATTGTTATTGAGCAAAATCAGCCAATCAAAGATTTCAATGTACTTGTCCGTCACTTTGATCAGCTTGAGATCATAATCCAAAGATTCATAAAGTGGGTCGCTGAATTCATCCAATTTGTTAGGATTGTGGACAAAAACTTCAAAACCCCCGACCTGGTCATCCGTCCAACCATTAAGATTTCTGATAGTTTGAATGTCTCCTATGATGATTTTATCATCAAAATTTTCTAAAAATGTCTCATAAATACCGACAATTTCAAACCTTCGAAAGCGGGGAGGTTCCTGCACAAAATACATGGTAATTCGGTCCCCTAAATCCAATAATAATTTGTCCGCAATCTTTTTGCTCAAAATAATTTCATTGCTGGCAATGGAGTCTGAAAACTGAATAAACCTTCCTTTAGTCAAGGATTCTTTAAATCGCAAAGAATCAAAATCGGGCCCCACTCCTTTCATCAATACACCTTCTACTTCTTCATCCCCTTTCAGTAATCCCGGTTTATGGGCATAGACCTGCACATGCCGGATCATTGTATTTTGGGAATATTCTGAATAAAAGTCTGACAATTTGGATGTTGGACTCTCTTCAAATGCATTTCCCGACATAAATTTCTGCACTTGAAAGTGGCCTGTAAAGGAGAATACCTTATCTGAAATTTCATTTTGAAATCCACCCAATATCATAAATGAAATAATTGATATTGCTATGCCAATGGCTACTGAAGCGACCGCTATCCGGTGAATGGTACCCGTAAACCCACCTGTTCGCTTAAAACTGATTCTTTTGGCAATAAAATAGGAAAGGTTCAATGAAGTTTGATTATTTTGGTGGAAATCTAGCGCAAATTAATATGAACTCATTGAAATGTATCATTCTTGTTCTTTTTTTAATACAGACCACAGCATTTTGCAAAAGTCCTGACAAAGAAATTGAAGCCTTGGAGCAGGTGATCGAAGCCCAGATATTGCCAGCAGCAGATCAGCCTGAAGTATATTTACCACTTTTGGAAGGAAAAAGAGTTGGATTGATTGTCAATCAAACTTCAATCCTTACCAGTAAAAACAATATGCATTTGGTGGATTTCCTGATGATGGAGGGGGTGAATGTAGTCAAAGTCTTTGTTCCTGAACATGGCTTCCGTGGAGATGCAGATGCAGGAGAGGTAGTTAACTCTGAAATCGACAAAAGTACAGGCTTGCCTATTATATCCTTATATGGAGACAATAAAAAGCCGTCTGCCTCTACCCTATCTGATGTGGATATTCTGATCTATGACCTTCAGGATGTCGGAGTAAGATTTTATACTTACATCAGTACCATGCACTATGTCATGGAAAGTACCGCAGAAAATAAAAAACCGCTATTGATTTTTGACAGACCCAATCCTAATGGGAATTACGTGGATGGCCCTGTTTTGACAAAAGGCTTTGAAAGCTTTGTGGGTATGCACCCAATTCCGGTAGTTCATGGATTGACGGTAGGAGAATTGGCCCAAATGATCAATGGGGAAGGTTGGCTAAAAGGAAGGGCAAAAAGTGATATTCAGATAATCCCTGTGAAAAACTGGAATCATTCCATACCCTATGGTTTGCAGGTAAAGCCATCTCCAAATTTACCCAATGACACAGCTATAAGGCTGTACCCTTCGCTTTGTTATTTTGAGGGCACAGATGTGTCATTGGGAAGAGGAACCTATTTTCCATTTCAGGTCTATGGCTATCCGGATCCTAAATTCGGAGATTTCACTTTTACTCCTGTCAGCATTGACGGTATGTCAAAAAACCCGCCCCAGAAGGGTAATAAATGCTATGGAAAAGATTTGAGAAATGAACCTTTGGATCATCAATTCACCCTTCAATATCTTTTGGAGGCATATCATATTTCAGGAAAAAAAGAAAAATTCTTCAACAACTTCTTTGACAAACTTGCAGGGAGTGACCAACTCCGAAAAGACATTATAGCTGGTAAATCAGAGGCAGAAATCAAAGCTTCCTGGCAAAAAGACCTGGGAATTTACACAGACTTGAGAAAAAAATATCTTTTATATTAAGAGACAAAAACATTAAAAATATGCTTATTTTTACCTATATCACTTATATTTAGATAATTATTTATCAAACCAATATTTTTAACTTAAACAATTACATCATGCAAAACAACTTTAAATTCCTTTTCATTATCTGTATTGCTGCTTCAATGGCGTTCCTTTCTTCTTGTGGCAAGGACGATGATGGACCAGCAGGCTCCCCTATTGTGGGAACATGGACTTACAATGCAGCTAATTTGACAATTACGGTAAATAATCAGCCTTTAACCACTTTCCTGGTTAGCACTGGGGAATACACTGCTGCTGAAGCTGCTGCCTTTGAGGCATTTATAAAAACAACCATCTTAAATGAGACAGATTTATCAGGCTCTATTACATTCAATGCTGATGGAACTTACCGTGCAGTTGATGGAAGTGATGTAGAAACAGGAACCTATACCCTTACCAACAACGACACAAGGCTATCATTGACTTCTGATGGGGACACTCAAATAGTTGAGGTTAAAGAATTAACCAACAACAGGATGGTTTTGAAATTCTCTGAGGAAGAACCTGTAGACATAGATGATGACGGTGTGGATGAAAATGTTAAATTTGATTTTGAGTTTAATTTTGTTAAATAATTTATTCCCTCTCAAAATTGAATAAAAGGCCCAAGGATATAATTCTTGGGCCTTTTTTATTTATCAAAATAAAAGCCTCGATTCCATTGCTAATGTGGGTGCCACCATTCACAGGCTTATGAGAAGACAGGCGTTACAAACGCCTTACCCAGCGTCACTAAGCTACAAGCTTCCGACAACGGGTTCGCATCTCGACTCTCTCTTCTCGGTTCTTGGCTCTTGATTCTGACTCATCCTTTCTCCTTCATCCTTCTTATTTTGCTTCCCAAAAATACTCCCTATCAAATATCCTGGAATAAATAAATGAAGGCGTCTCTTCCCGGTAAGGCAGTAAATCCCTGAAGACCTCTTGTTGGGTTGCGTGGGCTTCCATCATCTTTACAAAAGTGTCAAAATAAGGCGTGGTCTTCACTGCGAAGTCAGGAACAGGTAAACCTGGCCCAACTTTGGGATAATTCCTTTGGAAACCGGGGGCAATTTTTAAAGCTATCTGAATCTGTTTTGGGGAAAGTGTCAATTGGAAAAGTTTCTTGACAGGAAAACCCTCCTTTTCTCTGTTTTCAAGGAAAACCTCCTCCATTGCCTTTGAAGTCATCACATGGTCAGGATGACCATATAACCCGACCTTACTGTCATAACTAATGACATAATCTGGCTGATGCTTTTCGATCATTTCCAAGGCAAGCTGTTTCAAGTTGTCAAGAGGAATTTCCTTTAAGCCGCTATCAGGAAAATCAAAGAGTTCGAGTTCGGCACCCAATATTGAAGCAACCTCCTTTAATTCTTTTGCTCTTGTTTCCCCTAAATCCTCTCTTTCCACCAGTCCTCCTGTGGGACCTGCTTCCCCTTTAGTCATACAGACAAGAACAAGCCTGTGGCCTGCTTCCTGTAAAGAAAGTAAAGTTCCTCCAACTGCAATTTCGTCATCCGGATGGGAGAAAAAGGTCATGATGGTTTGTGGAGTAGTCTCTTCAATCAATTGCGTTTTGACAGGTATCTCTGTATTATGGAGCATAAATCTACCCCATAGCATCAGACCTGCCAATAAAACAATGGCAATAATAATCACCACCAATAAGACTATCCCAACCTGCTTCATCAATGCTCTTTCAATGTAGAAAGATAACTGACCAAATCACGAATTTCCCTCCTGCTTAAAATCGCTTTCATATCCGGCATGCTTGATGCTGCATCTTTTCGTTCTACCACATTGGTTTTTCGAATCAAGGTGTCAGGTTTCGAACCTTGTTGCAACAACAAATCATTTTGGGATTCTTTGCCCAATATACCACTGACTTTTTGACCATTGTCCAAGTCTAAAGTCACAATGCCAAATCCTGGTGCGACTCGCTTACTGGGATCAATCAATGATTCCAACAATTCTTGCCTGCTGAGTTTGGAAGCTATACCATCCATGGCAGGACCAACATTTCCACCCATATCATCAATGGCATGGCAACGCATGCATTGACCGGTTTGGGATTGTAAAAACAAACTCTTTCCTTTAACCGCATCACCACCATTCAGACTGCTCTGAAAGGAAGCCAATTGGTTTCCTCCCCAAAATGCTGTCTCACTTTTGGCGTATTTTTCTTTCAGCCCTGGGTCGTTTATATTTTCCACTGCTTCAGATAATTCCAGCAAAACATCTGTTTGGATGTTCTTTTTATCCATTTTCGCAATCAATGCACCAAAGCTTTCTTTTGTGGCAGTATATGGCAATTTTCCCAAGGCTACAATCGCGGCTTGCTTTTCTTCGGTAGTTTGCTTTTCAATCACTTCAGCCAGTAATTTAACTTTGAGCTGTACATCCAGGTCCAATTGCTCCAACAAGGTAAGACCTGCAATCCTGACTGATTTTTCCCTATCAGCTAAGGCGAATTCTATACCCTTTGCTGCATTTTCCGAATTCATTTTTGCCAATGCCTGAATGGCCGCAATACGTACGGTACTTGATCTATCCTGTTTGACCGAAGCCAACAATGCCTCTGACCCACTTTCAATACCAAGTTTGCCTAGAGCAATAGCAGAACTTTCACGTAAGGATTCATCTTGCCCCTCCAAAAGATCAACCAAAGGTTTAATTGCTTTTTCCCTGATCAGGTTCGGTTCCCTTGTGATTTCCCCTCTAAACCTTCCATCAACCCTATCCAATACCGAAGGCTTGGTCCAAGTTGACAGGGCATCAATTGCTTCCTTCCTCATTCCAGTTGGTGAAGCAGGGTTTGACATATAAGTGATCAGATTCTGCATGGACTTTTCAGTACCCACTCTCAGGTTGGCATTGATTGCTCTCCTGATCAGAGCTTCATTGGTAAACCAGGTTGTGGTCAATAAATCTCCTAAAGCCGGTAAGGCCGCTTCTATGGAAAAATCATCATTGATCGCTCTTGCAACTTCTGTCACGATATATTCATTCCCATCATTAAGGAATGCTTCTATACCAGAATGCTGCATCCTCCTAAGAGCCAAAACTGCACCGAGTCTAACTGCATTGCTGAAATGATTTGAAAGTGGAATTAAAGACTCAGGATTATTGAATCTGGCCAATGCCAAAGTAGCTGCATGTCTGATATATGCATCCTCATCATTGTTTCTCTCAATGAGCGCAATTAGCGCGGGAGTAGCCGGATCATATCCGATTCTTCCAATTGCCTCTGCAGCAAAAAAATTGACTCTAGGATGTTCATCTACCAAAAGCGCCAATAAATTTGATCCTACATCCTGATACTTGATATCACCCAACCATTTTGCTGCCTGAGCCCTAATTTCCGGATCCTGATCTTTCAGATACGGTACTATAGCTTTGGCATATTTCATATCCACCATTCTGGCCAATTGACTAGTACCAACAATGGCATGGATTCTGGCCAATTGATTTTGCTGTTGTTTTATCACGGATTCAAAAACAGCAGCACCCTTATCTCCTCTTTTGGCCAATTCAAATTGGGCTTTTCTACGAACCCGCAAATCCTCATAAAAAAGATGCTTCTCCAATTCTGATTCAGACTGTTTTTTCATATCCAATCCTAAAAGCCTTTTGGTTTCCACTCTTAAAGCAGAGTTCTTTTCGGATTCATCATCCAACTTCCAAACCCTTCCATAGTTTTTAACACCCCATCCATTGATCCAATCTGCAAGGTACAGCGATCCATCCGGTCCGAAATCCAGCCCTGTCGGTAATACCCCGCCAAGTACCTTTTCTGTTTTTCCCAATTCAAAGGATGCTCCCTTTGGATTCAGGGTGAAGGCATGAATCCCCGAACCTGATGGTGTTCCCACAAATTCAACTACAAAAAAATGGTTTTTCCATTTTGGGCTTAATGCTGTGCCGGGATTGTAAACCATTCCTGTTGGTCCGTTTACATAATTGATGATGGGAGGTGTGATGTAAGCAGCCTGACCTTCATGTCTTGGCTTGTACATGTTCTCATCCATCCAGACTTTGTAGGTATTGTTATTTGGGTCTCTATATTTCCCAAATTGCCAGTTAATCCTCCAACCGGTATCTGACCCATTGACGAGATAAACCAATCTTTCACTTTCTCCTCTATGGTCTCCGTCATTATCGACCGAAATCAGGTTATTGTATTCATCCCAAGTGAATTCATGGGTATTTCTGACCCCCATGGCGAACACTTCAAAATCGGATCCATCAGGGTTTGACCTAACCACTACTCCTCTGTTGGGGTATTTCCATTCTTTGCCTTCCTTATCAGTCCCATTAAAACCTACATCTCCGATTCCCCAATAAATCTTTCCATCTGGGCCGACTTTTGCGCCTGACATACCATGTGCACCAAATCCTATATGAAGGGCATAGCCATGTGAAATGGATTCCTTTTCATCCATTAGGCCATCACCGTTTTTATCTTTCAGTCTCCACATATCCGGTCCTACACCTACAAATAGGTCTCCCTCATGCATCAATACCGCACCCGCCACATCGGTCACCTCCTCATGAAAGTCCGCTACCATCACTTGTGAAAAATCCGCAAGTCCGTCACCATCGGTATCCATTACCTTGTAAATCTGTTCTTTCTGCACCAACATATCCCTCCAATCATGTGAACCATCACCGTTCATATCTTTCAACCATGTATTGTGTTCAGATCTTTCGGGAGACAACTCTTTTCTAAGAAATGCTCTTTTATCCTCTACAGTTTGTAATTTAATTGATTCGATCTCCCAATCCTGATGTCCACGAATGTCAAACTCGGATCCTTTCTGACGGTTGGTCCTGGAGTAATATAAGGTACCTTCATCATCCACCTGAATAGAAATGGGATCAAAAATCAGGGAATCCACTGCCCATAAAGATAGGCTAAGTCCTTCTGCCAGTTTTGGACTGACCATGGATTCAATGGTGGAAGCAAGTGTTTTTACTTCTTCCTTATTCATCTGTTTGATCCGAAGGTCCTCGGGAGATTTTTTGGTACATGAAAACCCAAATGAAATCAATAACAGTATTGCAATTAATTGATTGGGAATACGGGCGATTACTTTCATAAAGTGGTTGTAGGTTATTAGGTTTTTCAATTGGCTCTAAATATACCAAAAAACATAAAAGGAAAAGTAGGGTATTTAGGCCAATGGTGGATTGGGGATTTGGGGAGGGGATATAGGACTCAATGGGGAGGAGTAAAACTTGGAAGTCGGAATGGTGTTGAGTTTAATTCAACCCCTATTAAGTTTGGTTGAGGGAAGGAGGATTATTCAACCCCTATCGAGGTTGTTGAGTGGTTTATCATAAGACCTTCTTCCCACCGGATTGTCATCCGGGGCAAATAACCTTGCGGTATTAAACCCCTGTCGGGGTTGGCCATTGTAGCAATAAAATAATCTTAATAACCCATTTGATTGTCATCCTTGGAAATAGACTTAGAGTATTTTTACCATACTTACTACAAGGCAAACCTGTTGGAATGGCTCCTATTTTATCATTTTGAGTTATTAAAATTCCCTCTTACTGATTATGGTTAACCTTGATTTAACCGAAAATCCCGGAGGGATTAAATCCCTGAAAGGGTAGTTACCCCGGATGACAATCCGGGGCAAAAGCTATGAACTCGACATTACTAAGACCAACCCCGGTAGGGGTTGAATTATTTAGGAAGTTGCGGGGCTTATGGTGGTATTCAAACCCTTCTTGTTAGAATTCCGGTTTGTATTCAGAGGAGATATTTGGGATCAAAAGCGATCCCATGATCTTGAAGCAGTTGAAGGTATTCATCCATAAAACTTACTTTTTTATGATGCTCCTCTTGATTTTTGATGTAATTGACAAGTTTGTCCAAGGAGGAGTAATTATGTGTAAATGCGGCATATCCATCCTGCCAACCTTCAAATCCCCTAAAAAGATTGGTTGACTTTATCATACTGCTGCTGGCAAGTTTGATATCCTTGATTAAACCTGCAAGCGAGAGGGAAGGATGTAAAGAAGTTGCGATATGCAAATGATCCTCAACGCCATCTATCCTGTAAACATGACAGTTTTTGTTTTGTAGGATTCCCATCATATAGTTGAACAATTCCCTTCTAGGTTCTTTTGTCATAATTGGCTTCCTTTTGTAAGGTGTCCAGATGATGTGGTAAACAATTGATGTATGTGTGCTCATAGTTCAAAAATTTATCGGTTGAAAAATAAATTGAGAAAGGAATTTACAAAAGCCTTTTTAAATAGGCCGTAAATTAATCGGATAAGTTTCCGATTATCTTTAGTTCTGGAGATGGGGATAATTCAACCCCTATCGGGGTTGGTAGGGTGGTGACTTGATGACCTTTTCCCCCGGATTGGCATCCGGGGTAAATAACCTGTCGGTATTAAACCCCTGTCGGGGTTGAGGGCGGTGATGACCAGAAGACCATATAACCCTACATCTCAAGCTATCAGGATTATCGGGAAAGTAAATAACCTAGAAGTATTTAATCCTTGGAGGGATGAGGGCAGTGATGACCAGAAGACCATTTATCCCTACATCTCAAGCTATCATGATCATCGGGGAAGTAAAAAACCTAGAGGTATTTAATCCTTGCGGGGTTGGGGGCTGTGATGACCAGAGGACCATATATCCCTACATCTCAAGCTATCAGGATCATCGGGGAAGTAAATTACTTAGAGGTATTTAACCCTTGCGGGGTTTTGGGTTTTTATTTATAGTCATATCTCAAAGATTAATATACTAATGAACATGCTGTATTCAATTTCTATCTTGAGGTGTTTTCCTTCAGCATACATAGAAGATTAAAGTCTTTTATTTGATATCGTATTCGTTGACTTCCAGAAAACCCTCTATTTGGGTAAAGGGTACATTAACCACCAATCCCGACAGGGATTGAATACCGCAAGGTTATTTACCCCGGATGTAAATCCGGGGACTTAAGTGAAGTTATACCTACCTAAAAGCCCAACCCTGAAAGGGTTGAATTATTCACACTATTTTCCCTAATTTTAGGTTTCAAACCATTATAACATTATTTCGATGTCATACTTATCCCAAATCACCTCTCCCACTTTATTATTGGACGAAAAAATATGTAGGAACAACTTGAAAAAAATGGCTTTGAAAGCCAAGTTCCAAGGGAAAAAACTTGTTCCGCATTTTAAGACAGCGCAATCACATTTGGTCGGGGAATGGGCAAAGGAATATGGCATCACGGAAATAACCGTTTCATCCATCAAGATGGCGGATTACTTTTGCGGGCATGGCTGGGAAAATATTCATATCGCTTTTCCCTTTAATCCTCTTGAAACAACGAAAATCAGTAAACTGGCCAAAAACCAATCCTTATCCGTTCAGCTGATCAACGAAGCAGTCACAGAGAAGCTTGCCAATGAACTGCATAACCCTGTAGGCTTTTTTATAGAAATCGATGCAGGATATGGGAGAACGGGAGTGGAAGTTTCTGACTTTGGACTGATCGAAGCCATTTTAAGAAAGGCCAAAAGTACGGATAAACTCAGATTCAAAGGGTTTTATCTTCATCCGGGTCACACTTATTACACCACTGACAAGGTTAAAATCTATGAAGAAAGTCTTGCTGCCCTCAACATGCTCAAAAACAAATACCGCTCTGAATACCCCAAACTGATCACCCGAATCGGGGACACGCCGGGCTGTTCTTTGGTCGAAGATTTCGGGGATGTGGATGAAATCGGGCCAGGCAACTTTGTTTTCTATGATATGATGCAGGTCAATATAGGCAGTTCCAAAAGGGAAGACATCGCTGTGGCACTAGCTGTACCCGTTGTAGATATCAAAAAAGAGAGAAAAGAAATTCTGATCCATGGTGGCGGGGTGCATTTGGCCAAAGATGTGCTTACAGAACCGGATGGAAGCAAAAACTTCGGGGAAGTGGTGATTTTGAATGAAAACGGTTGGACAATTCCTCAGGGCCGCTCCTATCTAAAAAGCATTTCACAGGAACATGGTCTTATTAAGGCCTCTGATGAACTCCTTACCCAAGTAAAAGTGGGTGATCTATTGGGAATTCTGCCTGTTCATAGCTGTATGACTGCAGATTGCATGAAAGGTTATCTTACGATTAATGGGGAGAATGTGGACCATGCGGAGGCTAATTTATAAAATACACAACGCCCAGCTTAAACATCAAATCATTTCTACCCATGGGCTGATATCTGATTTCAGGATTGAGGCCAAGTTCTTCATTTAATTTAATCATTCCTCCTGCTCCAATATTGATAGAATTGAAACTTCTTTTGCCTTCTGGATTGAATTCAAACCTTCTTAAATAATATCCATATCCCAATAAACCATACCATTGTTTTTCTTTTTCCGTGAAATAATATCGGAAGTTCAAATCAAAACCACTTGCTTTTCCTGTAGCAGGAAGAAATATGGTATAACTGGGGACAATTGAAAAGTAATTGAGAGGGAAATATTCCGCGGTAAAATTCATTCCAAAAAACCCTGTAGTCATTGGGACCTCATAGGCATGAATAGCCCTCCATTGCTCTTTATATTGGGCAAAGCTTTCAAGGGAAGACAAAACCAATATGATGATGATAAAGATTTTTTTCATAATTCTTTTATTTCATATTATGATTAAAATTGAAAGTCCCTGGTCAAAGGTCTTCTCCTATCTCTAAAATCAATTGTGTACATCACATTTAATCTGATGATATGCCTGTTTCTATAGGTCGCAGGTATTGGGGTTGGACCATACGTCCACATGTGTCCTCCAAAAAACATGTAATTGTTGTAGGTGTACCCTATGGCAGTATATACCCTGTTTTCTTCAAAAATATCTGTTATATGTCTTCCGGATTCAAAGAAAAATTCATTGGATGGCGCGATGAAAAATGTTTTATTTTCCATTCTGGGCTTGTTCAAAGGTACATAGGCTGTGATTTTATATCTCCACCTATTTGTGAATTGAAATTCAGCCCCAATATTATTAGCTCTTTTAAACCTATGCTCAAACCTAAATTGATGCAAAATTTTAACCGGTCCAACAGCTTGCGTCAATAGCCACTGATGCCAGAATCGTGGTTCCAAAACTGAGTTCAAATAGGCAGGATTCCCCGGATCGGGGGTGAAATTCCAAACCAAAGTTGGACCAAATGTGACTTCAAAGTTATCGGTGAATAAATAAGTGAAGCCGAACCTGTTGTATATTTGACTAATTCTACCCACAAAATCTGATCTATTATCTATACTGTTTCTCCTACGATAATGATTTTCCTGATACCACCACCATTTTTCAGTCATCCTCAATTTGAGATATAATCCATTCCATGATTCAGTTGTGGCAGGCAGACTAATCCTTTCTGTTGGTATAAAATTTTCCTGAGCATTCGCAGGCATAATATTCAAATGTATCAACCCCACAAATACCAATAGAACCAAACACTTATTTAAATCCATCATTTAACTGTAAAATTATAATTCCAAAATAGCCTCGACCCTATTGATGGAAAGTCTCCTGTTCAATTTTCTTTCTACTACTCTTGAGTCAGCTTCTTTCAATTCGGACATTCTTTGGAAAAGTGAATCAATTTTTTCTACCCAATATTTGATCTGAGTATAATCTTCCTCTTTTTGTAGCTGGATCATGTAATATTCAAAAACTCTTTCAGCACTTTCATATAATCGTGGTTTATCTCTTTGGTCATACCGGGTATAGGTAAATGGATTAAATACCTCCTCCATGTACAATTCATCCATCTTATCAAAATTACTGTACAGTTCAGTCAGGTGTTGATATTGGTTTTCCATTTCATTCAATAAATCCAACATTTTCCTGGCAGTTTCTTTCTTCCCATCAAAATTTTCTTCCTTGGCATAGAGTTCATTGAGCCTGTCAAACCCTGTCCCTAGGATATTATCATGAATGGATTGAAGTAATTCCAAAGTTTCAAAAGAATAATCCTCAGCCAACAGGTATTTTTCATCTAATTGATCCCTTCGCTCCTGAATTTGGTTTTGAATATTTCTCAAATCTTCATCCCGTTCAATTTTTGATAACGACCCATCAACATATGATTTGAATTCCATGGTTTTGGCATTCATTTGACTGATATAATCCGAAAGGACCGAATAAAAATTATTTTCAAAATCCCCTACTGTGTAGGTGACCTCCCTGGTTAAGTTCTCTTCTTCAAAAGTGAATGAAATTTCATCTGTCTCTGATAAAATAGTTTTACCATCTTGGACTAAATGATTCAAATCATAATATTGAATTTCCTTAGTTATAATGAGATTCATGATTTCGTCAAAATCTTTCAGTTTTTGATTTTGAAATTGAAAAAATGCATATGCAAAAGAAAGTGTATCGGATTTTTGTCTGTTTAGCATCAATGCATTCCTTTCAGAATAATCCTTTACTGTCGTTTTTAATTGGTCAAACTTCGCTGGAAGCTCTTCTACGATTTTTTGTTGGTTCCTCGTTAATTCGAAAACAAACTTTTTAGTATGGATGGGATAATCGATGACTTCTCCGCTTTGATTAACAAATTTTTCATCATAGCGCATGACATTGGTCAAAAACTCAGTAATGAATTGATTGCCTGACCTTTGGGCTGAAAACTGTGGTGCACCAGATAAAAACCCATCATTAAATTGAATTCCAAATTTTTCTTCAGATACCCGAAAACCTTTATTTTCAATATTGTTAACCTGATTTAATTTCCTGATAGTTTCATAAAAAACCACTTCATCTATCACATCGTCCTTTTCAAGATCCCTTTTGACCAACCCCAGCAAAAACCCATTTTCATAATTTCTTACTTCGTTAATCAAAATACCTTCCTCCTCATATACAAAAGTCCATTCACCATTCATATAACCATTACCCACCAATTCTCCACGAATAAAATGAGTTTTTCCTGAAACAAAAGATTTATACTGGAATTTGCCTCTTATATCTCCATCAAAAAATTGAAGATCTTCTGCTTGTGATTTTTTTGAAAGCTTTCCTTCAGCAAATTCATTTTGTTCAAATGTCCATTTCCCATGAGGATTTCCCTGCAAATAATTGGCCTTCAATTTTATTTGCTGACTTGATAATTCAGAAATCAATTTAAAATCAACGACATCCTTGAATTCTATTTGATGCCTTTCATCTGTGTAATCCCAAAGTCCGGTTTTCTTATCCTGTTCATAGTTGCCTTCAACTTGTGTTTTATAAAAAACTGCTTTGTCCTCAATGTCACGTTCTTTCCTTAAAAATCTAAAATATCCTTGTTTGATAAGAGTTCCTTCCGCACCTTTCACGAATTCAAATGCAGCCTCTCCCTTGAGACCATTAAAAGTATAATCACCTGTAAAGAGTTCTTGCCCCTGAAGTAGTATTGGAGATAGAATAAAAAAGAGAATTAAGAGGTATTTATTCATAATTACAATTTTATCTTTTGATTGTCAGATTAACCATGAAATAATTCATAACTAATCCTGTTTTTGCTAAATCCAGCTTTAAACTTTCCTTTAAATGTGAGATGTGTAATCCTGCGGGTGTTTTTAAATTTAATATGACAAATAACCAAATTTTTTATTGAAAACCCCAAATTAACGTTGGCAAAGTAGCTAAAACTACAAGAGACATACCTATTTTCAACACAAAAAATTTAACTTAAATAATATTTTTATAGATTTTTTAAACAAAAATACATAGATACAAAACTTCTTTTTCCAAGTTAGGATTCAGTTGGAATTTCGCCGTTTTCTTGCTCTATAATAAAGATTTCTATCCTGCCTGATTTTTCTTTCTCAGCCAGTTCAGTCAGTTTTTTTTCAGCAAATACCAATAGAACATCAATCCTATTCAAATAATTGTCTGCTTCAATTTTGTAATAGGTTTGATTTTCCAAAACCTTTGGTTGCTGTTCTAGATAAACAATCTGAACTTGCTCCATTGATAAATGAAGATTCATCCAAAAACTAAATATAAAGGCTGTCAGAATTTTTGTCATGGTCATTTATCAAAGTTGTGGCGTCATAATTTACTGAAAATCTCGGATGATAGTTCAAAAATAAAGCGTAGTTTATAAAACTACGCTTTATTTTGTCTCAGTATCCCAGTATTTTCATCATGCTCTCACTGTTTTGTTCCGGTGAAAACAACCAATGTTTGATACTACCATCTGTATCTCTGTCAATTATGACATGCTTGGGTGCCGGAATCAGGCAGTGTTGAATACCACCATATCCTCCCAGGGATTCCTGATAAGCTCCTGTATGGAAGAATCCAATATATTGTTTTTTTCCCGTCTCGATTTTAGGCAAATATATGTTGAATTGGTGGGCCTCCGAGTTATAATAATCCATACTGTCGCAAGTCAATCCCCCAAGACTAATGTTATGATATTCATCATCCCAGTTGTTTACAGCTAGCATGATGTACTTTTGGTTCATACCCCAACTATCTGGTAATTGGGTAATAAAGCTGCCATCGATCATATACCACAGTTCCTTGTCATTCTGAAGCTTTTCATCCAAAATGGAATATAGCACTGCACCGCTTTCCCCGACGGTATAACTTCCGAATTCAGTAAAAATATTCGGTTCATCCGTATGGTTTTTAGCACACATCCATTTGATGTTTTTCACAATCTGCTCTGCCATATACTGATAATCATAGTCAAAAAAGACACTGTATTTGATTGGCCATCCACCACCAATATCCATAGAGTCTAGGGACGGAGCTACTTTTTTCAAATCAACATACTTTTGAATAAAGCGGGTCAGTTCAGACCAATAATAGGCTGTGTCTTTAATACCTGAGTTGAGAAAAAAATGAAGCATCTTCAAAGAAACATTCGGATTATCTTTGATTTTTTCCTCATAAAGACTGATGATATCATTATACCGTACTCCTAGCCTAGATGTATAAAACCCGAATTTAGGTTCTTCATCTGCAGCAATTCTGATACCGACCTGAAAGGGAACCTTCACATGTTCCAAATAATAGTCAATTTCAGAAAGGTTGTCCAGTATAGGAATACAATTTACAAACCCATCATTCAATAATTCTGATACATATTGTTTATACAATTCCCTTTTGAAGCCGTTACAGATTATATAGGTCTGTTTGTTGATTTTTCCTTTTTCATACAGACTTCGGACCAAAGGGATGTCAAAGGTAGATGAGGTCTCTATATGAATGTCATTTTTTAAGGCCTCATTCAAGACAAAACTGAAGTGGGAAGACTTGGTACAATAGCAATAGGTATACTTTCCTTTATATTCATGTTTTTCTATGGCGTTGCCAAAATAGGTTTTCGCATTTTGGATATTCTCAGAAATCTTGGGCAGGTATGTCAGCTTGAGCGGGGTCCCGTAAGTCTTGATGATCTCCATGAGGTTGACGCCATTGAAATGGAGCTCGTTATTATCTACATGAAATTCTTTTGTGGGGAAATCAAAGGTCTGCTGAATGAGATCAATGTATTTATTCATTATAATATTTGATTTAAAGCTTGAAAACCAACTACAAAACTTGCTTTTAATATTGGTAATTCAAACGAAAAAAGGGGAAAATCCAAATGGAATCCCCCTTTTTTACAAGATTTAATATTTAGAAAACATTATGCGAAAAGCTCCTTTCTAAGTAGTTGTTCCTCTTTGGCAAATGCTTTTTGGTTTGCAATTGACTTTTTCAAAATCTTTTTGAACCTGATTTCATCTGATACAAACCTGAAAATTTTGTTCAGATAATTGTTGACTTCAGCTTCTTGAGAAACATAGAACTTCAAAGAATACCTTGACAAATCCTTCTCAAAATCCAGTATTACAGCATCCTTATGACCAAGGCTAATCAGTCCATTAAACAGCCCTTTGACAGCTTGGAATTCTTCAGAAAGCTCAAAGTAGATCACATGGAAACTCTTCTTGGCTTCTGGAAAATTAGGGAAATCAAATGAGGCAGTCTCCAGCACATTCACCATTTCGCAGCTTTCTATGATTTCCAATGGGTTTAAATCTTTGGTATAAGCACCTTCTTTTTTGGTGATTTTCTGGAAAGCAAATATTTCGATTGCTGCGGTTTGCGTAGGTAATGAATGTGAACTCATGACAAGAATATTTAAATGAATGATCCAAAAATAAGTGATGGTTTTTTAATTTCCTAATTACCCTATAATTTTTATAGGGTTTTGGTGGAAATTATTTTTGATACGCTGCTTATAGAAATATCCACGGTGGTCAAAGTGATAATCAACAGCCAATTGAAGTCCTGTTTTTAGCAGTAGGGAATGATATACCACCTTGCCTCATGGAAATAATCTTTAAAGGCTTCACCGTGTCCATTCGAACTGTGATACCATTTCGGAATCTGGAATTGATTCCCCCACAATTCCCAATCCCGAATGGGATTGAATACTGATAGGTTATTTGCCCCGGATGGTAATCCGGGGGATAAGATTAAAAAGAAACGCTCAATATCCGCCCAACCCCGACAGGGGTTGAATTAAACCGGACTCTTTGGAAATAATTAAACCCTTTCAGGGTTGGGCTTTGTCGGGTTTGAGTTTAGGTTCAGGTCCCTGGATTTCATCCAGGGTAACTAACCTGACGGTATTTAATCCCATTCGGGATTTAAATCAATAGGAATCGCCCAATCACTTTATAATCAAAAATCATTAAGGCTTTAGCCAAATATTTTTCAAAGCCTCGCCAACTCCACTATGGTTTTATCCAAAACAGGGAGCATTTCTGTACGGAGTTCCCCGAATAACTTTCTGATGCGGCAGGTTTCTTCATCGGTACATTCGCCGCAGGATTCATAAAATCTCTCAGAAACACATGGAATCAGGGCAATGGGCCCATCAATGATCCGCATCAAATGGGAGACTGTAATCTCATTGGGATCTTTTGCCAAAGAATAGCCTCCAACCGCCCCACGTAAACTTTTTACAACCTGATGGGTTTTGAGTTCCCTCAGGATATTCTCCAAAAACTTGTAAGGAATTCTTTCATTTTCAGAAATAGTTTTTGCTGAAACGGGTGTTTGTTCTTTGTTTTCGTACAGGTAAAGAATTGTTTTGATGGCGTACTTGGCTCTTTTGGAAAGCATTGATTGTATGTTTAGCATCGAAAATACAAAAATTTTCAAGCATTGAAGGATACCGTCAATGGAATTAGGCAACCGATATGTAGAAGGTGCGGATACTGAGCCCTATGACCAAAAGTCCAACCATAGCCAATAATACGCTGGGATTGATTTTTTTTACAAACATCGCTGCAAATGGGGCTGCAATAACTCCGCCCAAAATCAGCCCGAGAATAGGTGCCAAACTCAGTTCTTTGATAAAAAACAAAAAGGTACTCGCGCTGGCCAAAGACACAAAGATCTCGACAAAATTTCCGGTCCCAATTGCATATCTGGGCACATGCCCCTTGCCCATCAAAGTTGAATTGACAACGGGTCCCCAACCGCCTCCCCCTATAGCATCCGCAAACCCCCCAATACTTGCCAAATAGGGAAGTGACCTGCTTTCGAAATTAAATTCTTTTTTCCTCTTACGGATTACTTTGGAAAGTATAATCAGCCCCATGACCATCAAATAGATAGCAATGTATGGTTTGATCAGGTTACCGTCAATATTCGAAAGAAAATATGCGCCCAAAATCGCACCTATTACTCCGGGGATCAAGAGCTTTTTGGCCAAAGACCACTGCACATTCCCCAATCTCCAATGTGAAATCCCCGAAGCCAATGAAGTGAAAACCTGGGCAAAATGCACCCATGCAGAAGCTACCGCAGGCGGAATTCCTATTCCTAAAAGAATGGAGTTTGAACTTACCCCATAAGCCATTCCTAATGCCCCGTCAATGGTCTGTGCTACAAAGCCCACCAACAAAAACCAAAAGAACATTTCATAATCCATCTCTGTACCTTCCCATATCCCAGAGAATGATTTGAATGCGATCAATAAAACCAACAAAAAACTGAACCCAAAAAAAACAGACCAGAATGGTTCTTCTTTTACTTTGATCAATATTTTTTCCATAATTCCGATAATTCTGGTAGGATTAGAACTTCAAAAATATAGTGATAATTTTTCAAAAACAACATTTCCTATAATATTTGTAGGGTATTAGTGAAGCTATTTCCAATTAAATATGAACAGGACAGTTCCCTACATCAATAAAACATTCAGAAAAGGAATGAAATTGAGGTCAATTTAATTTAAGATTGTAGGTAAATGTTAATCCAACAGTCCTTGGATCACCCAAAACTGCGGCATAATGTCCAGCATTGCCCGCACCGGGTAAAAATTGTTCGAAATATTGTGTGTCAAACATGTTTCTGGACCAGATAAAGAAAGAAAGGCCTGAATCTCCCCTGAAGCCTGCCCGTGCATTTACTACTGAGTAGCCATCAATATTAAGAAACTGCGAAGGTGATGGACTGGATGAAAACTCAGATCGGAAAAACAATTCAGAGCTAAGGAAAATCTTTCCTTCCAACCCAATAAATTTGGTTTTTTGGAACCATTCCCCACCAAATGACCCTGCCCATTTTGACACACCCGGCAACCTTCCTCCGGAAATGTCCTTGAATGGTTCATTGCCCACCTCTTCCAAGGGAACTGGCGCATTCGTAAATCTCACATATTTGGCATCAGTATAGGCCAAAGCTCCGAAGAAAGACAAAACTCTCGAAGCTTTCAGATTGGCATCCAATTCCCAGCCCTGAACACCTACCCTTTCCGCATTGGCCAAATATCCCCGGTTGACTGACAAATCCGGAGTTTGCACCAATGTTTGATAGTTTTTGATATCGGAATAATGGTAAACCAAATTGACTGTGGCGGTTCTGCCAGGACTAGATTTTACCCCGAATTCATAATGATTGACTTGTTCAGGTTCGATCCTTGCCAATTCTGTCATGGTCCTACCACTTTCCCTTGGCAAACCCCCAAGATTAACACCAACTGGTTTGAATCCGCTTGAATAAGTTCCAAATGCATTGATCTTTTCTGTGGGTCTGTAGGATAAAGTGAGTTGACCTGAAAAATTCGATTCGTCTACCCTTGCCGAAAAATCCTGATCGTTGTACACCTGATTTTTCAATGCAATCAAAGCAGGGTCATCGGTCTGCAGACCGCCATAAGTCCTTCGGTCAAATACCACGCTTTTTTGATCATAATTCCACCTCAATCCCGGAAGCACAAAGAATTTGTCAAAGACTTCCCAATCCAATTGGCCAAAAACCGCTCCACTAAAAGACTTCAGACTACTTGTCGTCCTGATACCATAGCCTTCCAATAAACCTGGAATTTCCCAAAGCGGATTCTGGTTGTTTTGAATAAAGCGCCATTGGTGGATACCGGATTCCTCTGTATGGTAAGGAGTGGATCTCAAGTCTTGATACAGACCAAAGACACCGATTATTCCACTCAATTTTGAATTGAATTCACTCGCATAACGGACCTCTTGAGACCACTGATTGTGCTTGAATGGTGCTTGGGAAAGTGAGAGCACTTGCAGTCCTGTAAAGTCCCTATCATTTGATGGCTCCCAATTCCAATACCTCCAAGCTGAAGTGGAAGTCAATGTTCCTCCTCCGACTTTGGCATCCACATTCAGTGATACTCCCCCTAAATCGTTATTGGATCTCCACGGTGTATCCTGGTCTACCACCCTATCAAATGGATTAAGGCTCGGCAGTTGATAATTCAGATCTGAAATAATCTGATTAAACTGTCTGAAAGGAGCTCTTTGGGTCGGAACTACACCTGCTATCACCTGTGCATATCCATCAGGTCGCTGTCTGGTTGCATCAGCAGCCAACAATAATTCTACATTGTCTGACGGCAAATAAAGAAACTGTCCCCTTAGCCCAAGGTTATTTAAAGTATTGATGTTTTTCTGATTGTATTCATTGAATACCAAACCATCCCTGCTTGTCCCTGAAAAGGATAAACGGCCTGCTGATTTTTTGCTGAGCGGACCGGTAACCGATCCACGGGTCTGGATAAACCCATAATTACCAAAGCTGGATTCCACTTTTGCATCCGGCTGAAATCTTGGCCTTCTGGTAGTTATATTGAATGCCCCCGCAGTGGTGTTTTTTCCAAAAAGTGTTCCTTGAGGCCCCCTCAAAACTTCAATTTGCTCAATATCAATAAAATCCAACGAAGTGACAGCAGGCCTTGCAAAATATACCCCATCCACATAAAAACCCACTCCAGGGTCAATTCCATCATTGGTCAAGCCGAAAGTCGAACCAAGGCCACGGATATTCAAAGTTGTATTTCTGGGATTGGAGGAATAAAGCTGCACTGTAGGCACCAATTCCTTCAGCCTGTTCACATTGAAGGCCTGGGTTTCTTCAAGTAAAGCACCACCGATTACTGAAATAGGAATAGGTACTGCCTGAACTTCTTCCTCCCTTCTTCTGGAAGTGATCAGAACTTCAGAAAGCACCAGGTCATCTTCCAATTGAAATTCAAGCAAGCTACTAACAGACTCATTCATATGTCTGGTAACGGACTTGAATCCAACAAAACTCACTTTAATAGATAAAGGATAGTTTTGGGAACTTTGAATCAAAAATTTACCATTGCCATCCGAGACCGCAAAATTAATGGTGCCTTCAACCAAAACTGAGGCCCCGATCACAGGTTTCCCGAATTCATCCTTGACAACTCCCTCTATGGAATTTTGGGCAAATGCGACATTTCCCAAAAAGATCAGGAAAACTAGAGTTGGTATACTTCTTCTCATAAAATGAGGATTTAAATTAGATAAAATAGGTAGTCAAGAATGATATCATATATTTCATACCTTTTTAGTATGATATATAAATCCAGATAATTAAAGTGCTTTAGATTTTTTGCGAAAGTTAATGAGTCGATTTTTATTTTCCTATATATCCTATAGTTTTTATAGGATACTGTAAAAAATTATCTAAATAGGTCCTTAATTACCCTTTCGGCTGCATGAAATCCACACATTCCATGTACCCCTCCACCGGGCGGGGTGGATGACGAACAGATATAAATGCCTTTGGAGGAAGTCCGGTAAGGAGACCATCTCAGTGCAGGTCTATTGAAAAGCTGGGTAATATCCATGGCACCTCCGTTGATATCCCCTCCGATATAGTTGGGATTATAGTCCTGCATTTCCATGGCGTTTTTGGTGCTTGTTCCAATAATAATATCCCGAAATCCGGGTGCAAATCTTTCGACCTGAGCTTCAATAATTGCCGTCATGTCCTGCCTGGAACCATTGGGCACATGGCAATAAGCCCATGCGGTATGGCTTCCCTCAGGTGCCCTGCTTTTGTCTACAATGCTTTGCTGAGCGAGCAATACATAAGGGTGATTCGGATGCTTGCCTTCCCAAATTTCTTTTTCGGATTTTGTTACTTCCTCTAAAGTGTTTCCGAGATGAACCGTCCCGGCCAATCTGGCTTTTATAGCAGAAAATGGGATCGCTTCCTTCAATGCCCAATCAATTTTGAACACCCCCATCCCATATTTGAACCTGCTTAACTGCCACTTGTACAGCCTGGAAAATTCTTCCCCGGCTATCTCCATCAATTGCTTTGGTGTTATATCAAATAAATAAGCTTTGGCTTTTGGCAATTCATTTATATGCCTGACATAAAATCCGGTCTGCACCTCCCCCCCCAGGGATTTAAAAAAGGCTGACATGGCATTGGCTATAGACTGTGAACCCATTTTTGGAATAGGCCAAGACCGGTGGTGACCAGAGGCCAATAATACCAGTGCCACAGCAGAAGTGGTGAGTTTGTCCAAAGGCTGAATCGAATGGGCAGCCATACCGGCCCATAACCCTTTGGCTTTTTCGGTTTTGAAATCTGACCTGGCCAGCCCATTGGCAGATCGCAAAGCCTTGATCCCGAATTTTGCCATTGAAATGGGATGTTTGGGAATCCTCATTGGTCCCAAAAAATCAACTGCTAGATTTTCCCAATCCCTGACGATCGGCTGAATCAAGTCTCTGTAGGCTTTTTCATCCCTGCCCAGTTCTACTGCGGTGTCATCAATTGACCTGTAAAGATATGCAGCAGTTCCATTGTCAAAAGGATGTGCCGCCAATACTTCAGGTTCCATCCATTCCAGTCCAAACTTATCCAAAGGCAAGGTTTTCAAAAATGGTGAGGAGACAGCCAAAGGGTGTATTGCAGAACAAACATCGTGAAGGAATCCGGGCAGGGTCAATTCCTTTGTCCGCATCCCTCCCCCTACGGTATCCGCTCCTTCAATCAAGAGCACAGCCAATCCTTTCTGCTGCATTCTAATGGCAGCAGCCAATCCATTAGGTCCTGAACCCACTACTATAGCATCGTATTCTCTTTTTTTCACAATTGATATTTTTTCAGAAGCCTTCCAATTGCTTCATAGATATTTTTTTTTGAAGAAAATTTACTTAAAAAAATCAATATAATGATTGATAAACAAACGAATAAGTAGTTTGTGCTTTTTAAAGAAAATTTACACCATTTGGACTATTTAAAGACACAACAATTCCCTTGTTTGTTAACAATTTATCCTTTCCTTTGTTGAACATATCACCCTATGTCACCCCGAAAATTGAAATACAAGCATAGCCCTGGGCAGAGTTTCCCCATTGGCCCCTCCTTTCAGAATGGAGGTATTAACTTTTGTTTATTCTCCAAAAATGCAGAATGGGTGGAGTTATTATTTTTTGATAAAGCAGAAGACATAGAACCCAATCAAACAATCCGATTAGAACCAAGCATCAACAAGACATATAAGTATTGGCATGTATTTGTAGAAGGTGTAAAACCGGGTCAATTATATGGATACCACATCCATGGTCCTTTTGAACCTTCCAAAGGACACCGATTTGATGCCTCAAAAGTAATACTGGATCCTTACTCTAAATCTGTAGCCATACCAGAAGGATATGACCGCAAAGCTTTGAGTGTTTTTGGAGATTCCACTGCCATGTCTATGAAAAGTGTATTGGTTGACCTTAAAAAATATGATTGGGAGGGAGATGAACATCCGAGAAGGCCATTTTCCAGAACAGTGATCTATGAACTCCATGTAGGAGGATTTACCAAAATGGCCAATTCAGGGGTAGAGGAAAGCAAAAGAGGTACCTTCCTGGGTCTGATTGAGAAAATTCCATATTTGGTTGAATTGGGTATCACTGCTGTCGAATTGCTTCCGATATTCCAATTTGACAGACAGGATGCACCTGAAGGTAGGGTAAATTACTGGGGATACAGTCCGATATCTTTCTTTGCTCCCCATCAGGGATACAGTACCGGAAAAAACCCTCTTCAGGTTTTGGATGAATTTAGGGACATGGTCAAAGCATTCCATAAAGCAGGTATTGAGGTGATTTTGGATGTGGTCTTCAATCATACCTCAGAAAATCATGAAGAAGGTCCGACATACACTTTCAGGGGAATTGACAATAGTGTATACTATATCCTTGAAAAAAACAGGTCTTCGTACAAAAATTATACAGGTACCGGAAATACCCTCAATGCAAACCAATCCATTGTGAGGAGAATGATCCTTTCAAGTCTTCATTTTTGGGTCAGGGACATGCATGTGGATGGTTTTCGATTTGATCTTGCTTCCGTATTGTCCAGAGATGAAAGAGGCAACCCTATTGAAAATCCACCTATTCTTTGGGACATTGAGTCCGATCCAATTCTTGCCGGCACCAAGTTGATTGCGGAAGCTTGGGATGCCGCAGGTCTGTACCAGGTTGGCAATTTCACAGGAGATAGTTGGAAAGAGTGGAACGGAAGGTTTCGGGATGATGTCAGGAGCTTTATGAGAGGGGACAAAGGAAAAGTAGGTGCTTTTGTGACCCGCATGATCGGAAGTCCGGACATGTATGAAGCCAAAGAAAGGGAATTGGAACAAAGCATCAACTTTATCACTTGCCATGATGGATTTACCTTGCATGACCTTGTTTCCTATAACAAAAAGCACAATGAGGCCAACGGGGAAAATAACCAAGACGGAAACAATGAAAACCTGAGTTGGAACTGTGGAGTAGAAGGACCTACCGATAATCCAAAAATACTTAAGCTTAGAAGGAGACAGATAAAAAACTTTTTAACATTGAATATGCTCTCCCTTGGCGCCCCGATGCTGCTGATGGGGGATGAAATACTACATACCCAAAATGGCAACAACAATGCCTACTGTCAGGACAACGAACTTTCATGGTTTGATTGGAACCTGATCAAAAAAAATAAAGACATTTTCAGATTTGTAAAAATCCTGATCAAAAAAAGACTTAAAAGAGAATCTTCTCAGGCAAATTTCAATCTCAGCCTAAGGAATTTTTTGACCCAGTCCACTATTCAATGGCATGGTGTCAGGCTTGGAGAGCCTGATTGGTCTGAAAATTCCCACAGCATTGCCATGACCATCAATTCCCTGAACGGTAAAATGTCCATGCACTACATGGTCAATGCTTACAGAAAACCACTGACCTTTGAAGTCCCCAGAGAAGTGGACGGCAAAAAAGTATCTTGGAGAAGATGGATAGACACCTCTTTGGAATCACCTGATGATATCTGCCTTTGGCAGCATGCTAAACCTCTTGCCAACGGTTCCTATCATGTGGAGGACAATTCCATTGTCATTCTTTTATCCAAAATCGGTTGAAATCAGAATATAGGTCTGCTTAACAATTCAAGGGCCTGTAGGAGTACCTCTTCACTTTTTGCAAAACAGAACCTGAGCAATTTGTGGTCTTTTTGATCATGATAAAAAACCGATACAGGAATACTCGCCACACCAATTTCTTTGGTCATTCTGATTGCAAGGTCATAATCAGATTCATTTGATAGATGTCCGTAAGAAACCAACTGAAAAAAACTGCCTTGTGCCGGTGTGAATTTAAATGGTGTATTTTTTAGCCCCTTACAAAAAAAGTCCCTCTTTTTTTGATAAAAATCATTCAGATAAATATATCGGGAGGGCTCAGCCATATATTCTGCCAAAGCATACTGCATTGGGGTACAGCTACTAAAAGTTAGAAACTGATGGATTTTTCTGAATTCGGTAGTCAAATCTTTTGGAGCAAGACAATACCCCAATTTCCAACCTGTGATATGAAATGTCTTACCAAAAGAACAGCACACAAAAGTCCTTTCCCTGAGCAATGGGTGCGTCATTAATGAAAGATGTTTTTTCCCGTCAAAGGTGATATGCTCATACACCTCATCACTGACCACGTAAATTTCCCTGTCTTTGATCAGGTCTGCCAAAGTATTCAGATCTTCCTGTGTCCAGACATAGCCACAGGGGTTATGTGGCGTATTGACCATAATCAGCCTTGTTTTGTCGGTAATGGCAGCTTTTACCTTTTCCCAGTCAACTGAAAAATCCGGTAAATTTAGAGAGACATATACCGGAACACCCCCATTCAACACCACAGCAGGGGCATAACTGTCATAAGCAGGTTCCAAAAGAATTACTTCATCTCCATTTCTGACTACAGCAGTCACCGCCGCATAAAGTGCTTCAGTAGCTCCCGAAACTACAGTTATTTCCTCTTCCGCATTTAATTGGATTCCATGTACGATATTGGTTTTTTCTACCAACCGGTTTTTTAAATCTTCCACCCCACTCATCGGGGCATATTGATTGTGCCCAGTGTCCATGTACTCACTGACCAGATCTTTCAGAAATGGATAACAGTCAAAACCGGGAAAACCCTGGGAAAGATTGATGGCACCGTGGTCGGCCGCCATTTTGGACATCACTGTGAATATGGTGGTGCCTATTTGTGGTAATTTGGACTCAAGCATTACTAAATTATTTCAACCCGGTGGTTTGTCTTACGATCAAATAAAAATACAACCAAACTTACCAAGATTATTCCCAAACCAAAAAGACTTTCTTTTCAATGGTTGAAAAAGATTTTTATGGTTGTTTGGATGTAAGATGTTGCCATTGTGTGTGTGTGTCCACTCACCTTATTATTACTGAATAACCCTTTTCCACTCCCATTGTGAGTATCTCCACAAATACTTATGATATTGGATAATTCTAAACTTCTTGACTCTTCTTTCCCCAATAATCATTGAAACTTTAGCATTTGGGCGCTAAACCCCTTTTTCATCATTCATTATTCGATGTTCAATATTCGAAATTCAACTTTTTTGAGATTCATCACTTCGCACAAGACTCTTTAAAAAAATCTAGACCAGTTTTGCTCCGTTCTGAATGACGGGCCAACCCTACCTCGCTCTCGCTACTTGTTCTTGGCTCTTATTTCTTGGCTCTCGCTTCTCACATCTCGCTTCTCACATCTCGCTTCTCACATCTCGCCTCTCACATCTCGCCTCTCGCTTCTCGCATCTCGGTTCTCGCATCTCGGTTCTCGCTTCTTGGTTCTTGCTTCTTGGTTCTCAATCTCATCCTTCCTCCCTCATCCTTCATCCTTCATAACCCTTGGTTCTCCCCTTCCAAATCCTTACTTTTGCGGCACCAAAAAGCAAAATACAATAAACCCTATCTATATAATTTTATGAGAGATATTAAGCTAGTAGAAGTCCGGTCTGAAATCGCAGCAGGCACTAGAGGGGCAAGTTTGGGTATTGATGCCCTGAAAATTGCAAGTCTTGACAAGACTTCTGACTTTTTCAGTCAATTTGAACCTGTCCATGTTCAGGATGCCAACAATTTCCTTTTTAGGGCCAATAAATTCCCCAATGCCAAATATATCGACGGGGTTTACCATGTACTGAAAAATGTGTACAGCAGCATTGAATCGCTAAGGTTGGATAAAAGATTTCCCATTGTCCTGGCAGGAGACCATTCCACAGCAGCAGGTACAATCATGGGAATCAAAGCAGCCCATCCTGATAAGCGTCTTGGTGTTATTTGGATCGATGCACATGCTGATCTTCATACTCCTTACACCACCCCATCAGGAAACATGCACGGAATGCCATTAGCGATGTGCCTTCAGATCGACAACAAGGAATGTCAGGTAAATGAACCTTCTGAGGATACAGTTCAGTTTTGGGAAAAAATAAAGAAAATAGGAGGAGAATTCCCCAAGTTAAAGCCTGAAGATATCGTATTCATATCAGTAAGGGATACAGAAGAACCTGAAAACCATATTATCAAAAAATACAACATCAAAAACTTCCCTGTTGCCGATGTGAGATCCAAAGGGATTAAAACCATCGCCTTAGAAACATTGGACATCCTTAAAAACTGTGATCAAATATATATCTCTTTTGATGTGGATAGTTTGGATTCTTCCATTTCGGTCGGTACGGGGACTCCAGTTCCTGATGGATTGACAGTTGAAGAAGCTTTAAAGCTTAATGAGGAACTGATCAAAGACAAAAGAGTCTGCTGTTGGGAAATCGTGGAAGTTAACCCTACCTTGGATAGCGAAAATCTGATGGCAGAAAATGCCTTTGACATCCTTGAAGCCACCACAAAATCATTGGTGGACAATTTCTGAGGTGAAAATTTTAAATAATGACATTAGCGATATGAAGGGCTTAAGGTAGAGCAATTTTCTAAATCCCATCATAGTTTGGACTTCCCCTAAAAGTCTCCCCAACCACGGAAGTGTCTCATGTCTCACATCTAATATCTCATATCTATTACATGAATTTAGAACAAAAAATATCTACTACAATCCAACAAGCTTTCAAGGAGCTATTTGACCATCAATTAAGAGATGATCAAATATCCCTTCAACCAACCAATAAGGAATTTGAAGGGACATTTACATTTGTGGTTTTCCCCTTTTTAAAAGTCACTAAACTTAACCCTGAAGTCAGCGGTACCAAAATCGGTGAATACCTGACTGCGTATGCTGATGTGGTCAAGGGTTTTAATGTCGTCAAAGGTTTTCTTAACATTTCGGTCAAAGAAACTTCATGGCTGGATATTTTTACACAATTATCCAAAAATCCACATTTGGGAAGACTTCCAAAAAACGGGCAAAAAGTAATGGTGGAATACAGTTCCCCCAACACCAACAAGCCCCTTCATCTTGGACATCTCAGAAACAACTTTTTGGGATATTCGGTAGCGGAAATCCTTAAAGCAAATGGATACGAAGTCATCAAAGCCAATCTCGTGAATGACCGTGGTATCCATATTTGTAAATCCATGGTTGCATACCAACACTATGGAGATGGTGAAACTCCTGATTCAAGCGGTTTGAAAGGAGATCATTTGGCTGGGAAATACTATGTTATTTTTGACAAAGAGTATAAAAAACAAATCGCTGACTTGATTAAAGGCGGTTCGACAGAGGAAGAAGCAAAGAAAACGGCATCGTTGATAATTGAAGCCCAGGAAATGTTGAGACTCTGGGAAGCTGGGGATAGACAAGTTGTTGACCTTTGGAAAACCATGAACAATTGGGTGTATGAGGGATTCGAAGCTACATACAAAAAAATGGGCGTTGATTTCGATCAGTTTTATTATGAATCAGACACCTATTTATTGGGAAAAGACATAGTGGAAGAGGGACTTCGGAAAGGGGTATTCTTCAAAAAAGAAAACGGATCTGTTTGGGTTGACCTTAGTGAAGAAGGACTTGATGAAAAACTGGTTCTAAGGGCGGATGGCACCTCAGTGTATATCACCCAAGACATGGGAACCTGCGAACTCAAATACCGGGATTTCAAATTTGACAAATCCGTATATGTCGTAGGCAATGAACAGGATTATCATTTTGATGTCCTTTTCAAAATCATGCGGAAGCTTGGAAGATCTTATGGCGACGGACTGTACCATCTTTCTTATGGCATGGTGGATCTTCCGTCAGGAAAAATGAAATCGAGGGAAGGTACCGTAGTGGATGCGGATGACCTAATGAACGAGATGGTTGCCACTGCAGAATCCCACACCAAAGAATTGGGCAAAATAGATGGATTCTCTGAAGATGAAGCCGCAGAATTGTACGAAACACTGGGAATGGGAGCTTTGAAATATTTCCTCCTCAAGGTGGACCCTAAAAAAAGAATGTTGTTCAATCCCCAGGAATCCATAGAATTTCAGGGAAACACAGGACCGTTTATCCAATATTCCCATGCAAGAATATCGTCTATATTGAGAAAAGCAGATCAGATAGGAGTGGATTATTTAAATCAGGGATTTGAGGGATTAGAAAAACTTGAAGATGCAGAAAGAGACCTGATCGTGGTATTGAATGACTTCGAGAAAAAAATCAGACAGGCAGGAGAAGAATTTTCCCCTTCTCAAGTAGCTCAATATCTCTTTGATATCGCAAAAGAATATAACAGGTTCTATGCCGAATTGTCTATCTTTAATGAATCGAATCCTAAAGTCCAATCCTTTAGAATTGCACTTTCAGCCATGACTGCCAAAACAATCAAAGCAGGCATGATGTTATTAGGAATAAATGTCCCAGAAAGAATGTAATTATGAAAAAAATCCTATTCCTAATCGCCATCATCGCATTTGCATGCACCTCCACCATTCAAAAAGAAAAATCTGACAACAGTCAAATCACATCATTGGATCAATTACTTATGGAAAAATCAGTATATGATTTCAAAATGAAAGACATCAACGGAGAATTGGTTGACTTCTCCAAGTTCAAAGGTCAAAAATTATTATTGGTTAATGTCGCTTCCAAATGTGGTTATACCCCACAATATGCTGATTTGCAAAAGCTTCATGAAGCACATGGGGACCAAGTGACCATTATCGGCTTTCCTGCCAATAATTTTGGCGGTCAGGAACCAGGCACCAATGAAGAAATCAAGCAGTTTTGTTCTGAAAATTTTGGAGTTACCTTTCAAATGATGGACAAAGTTTCTGTAAAAGGTGTAGACAAAGATCCTTTATACAGATGGCTTTCCGATAAAAACATGAACGGTTGGAATGATAAAGAACCATCATGGAACTTTTGTAAGTATTTTATCAATGAGGAAGGAGAATTGGTGAAGTTTTTCCCATCATCAGTCAAACCAATGGACGACGAGATTATAAAATTAATTCAAGCTTGAAAAGTTGTTTGTCCCAATTAGACCTGTTTCCTTTTAGGAGACAGGTCTTTTTATTATCATTGCCAAAAAACAAACCGTGGAGATTACCTTATCCAGCAAAAAAGAGGCATGGCTACATGCCATCAGATTGAGAACCCTTCCTTTGGCTTTATCAAGTATTTTGGCAGGTTCATTCCTTGCTGCCCACTATCAGGTCTTTCGGTTGGAAGTATTCATCTTTGCTTCATTGACCACTATATTCCTACAAATCCTTTCAAACCTTGCCAATGATTACGGTGACAGCGTGCATGGTGCTGACAGTAAAGATAGAGAAGGGCCTATAAGGGCTGTGCAGTCCGGAATCCTCAGTCTTTCTGAGATGAAAAAAGCAATCTTTCTTTTTACAGCTTTTTCCCTTATCTCAGGTTTGATCTTACTTTACATCTCCCTTCCGGACTTAAAACTATTCATTCTGTTTTTAACTCTTGGAATCGCTGCGATAGTAGCGGCCATTACCTATACATCAGGAAAAAAACCTTACGGTTATGCAGGATTGGGCGATATTTCTGTATTTGTTTTTTTTGGATTATTGGGAGTTTCTGGCACTTTCTTCCTTCATGGACTTTCTTTTGATTCAAAAATATTATTTCCTGCTATCTCTTTGGGATTATTCAGCACCACCGTATTGAACATTAATAATATCAGAGACATTACTTCTGACACCAACGCCGGTAAGAAATCAATCCCGGTAAGAATCGGAAGAGAAAATGCTATACTTTATAACTGGGTACTAATCATTGGAGGAAACTTATTTTTATTGTTTTTTGCTTTTCTGGATCAAAGTTGGTGGAGCCTGCTGGCCTTAATCGTACTTCCATTTATGTTGAATGTGGGCAAAGCAGTTAGTACAAAAACAAGTTCAAAAGAATTGGATCCTTATTTGAAAAAAATGGCGGTTTCGACATTACTTTGGGTATTGGCTTTTGGGGCTGGATTAATATTTTTCTGATAAAATTGGAAAGCTTTAGATGTGATTGATGTATTTTTTGTATTTTCCTGAATCAATAAACACCCTTAGACATGAAAACAATTCTCGTACCCTATGATTTTTCCAAAGAAGCGGATTATGCATTTGAATTTGCCAGTGAAATGGCAAAAAGGACCAAAAATCTCTTAAAGCTTTTCCATGTAATAGAACTCCCTACACCACAGAGTTTTAGCAGTATGGGAGAGGCCGGAGCCTTCAGCAATGAATCCAACCAAATTTTCATGATTGAATTGGTTGAGAAAAGAAAAAATCAAATGGCTGAATTTGAGGCCAAATATAAAAATCAAGGTTTTTCTTTTGAGACTAAATTGGTGTTTGGGAATCCTTTTGCTGGAATTTCAAAGGAAATAGTAGATGCAAAAGCAGATATCGTCATCATGGGAAGCAAAGGATCTTCAGGACTGGAAGAGGTTTTAATCGGTAGTAACACTGAAAAGGTCGTGAGAAACGCAACCTGTCCGGTACTGACCATCAAAAGTAAGATATCTCCCAATGATATCCATAAAGTGGTTTTTGCCAGTGATTTCAATGAAGTTCCTAGTGATGTCATCAACAGACTCAAAACTACCATCAGCACCATTAATGCTGAACTTCATTTGGTGAAGATCAATACCCCAAGCATTTTTGAAAACACCAGAACATCCATTCAGAAAATACAATCCTTTGTTGATGATTTTGAAATCGATGCTGCTTCAATGGAGGTGTACAATAGTTCATCGGAAGAAGATGGGATTTTGGAATATGCAGAAGACATCAATGCTGATATGATCGCCATGGCAACTCATGGCAGAACAGGCTTTTTGCATCTTTTGAGCGGTAGTATTGCTGAGGACGTGGTCAATGCCGCCAAAAGGCCTGTATGGACCATGAAAGCAAAAAAATAATGTCAAAAAACAAGAATAACGATTGGAAGAAAAGGGATGGGGTTGTGTATTCAACTCGTGGTGATTTTAATTATGATTTTGGGGCTAATTCCGAAGCAAACACCCTTCCGGTTCAACAGCAAAACTTAAAAGTTATGTTGGATAAAAAATCAAGGGGTGGCAAACAAGTAACCTTGGTTGATGGCTTTGTTGGTAAGGAAGATGACCTCAAAGAACTTGGGAAACTTCTAAAAAGTAAATGTGGTGTTGGAGGGAGTGCAAAAGAAGGAGAAATACTTATTCAAGGAGACCATCGGGATAAAGTTTTGCAGATCCTACTTCAGGAAGGATATAAAGCAAAAAAATCCGGAGGCTAAAATCTAATAATTCCCGCTTTTCTTTATTTCCTACTTTAATCAATCATCAAAACACCAAGCTCAAAAAAAAGCTTGGTATTCTTTCTTTAAACCCCTAACCAGCAAGGATATGTTCAATCGAATACTGTACTTTTTTGAGTTGGTTCTATTGCTTCCCTTTTTCCCATTTTTCTATTTTAAAGGCAAAAAACTTAGGGAGACCATTATCAAATTAAAACCTCAAAGTGAATATTTGGTATTGGGTCATAATAAATACAGCAGAAATATATTGATCATTGGAGAATCTACCGCAGCAGGCGTTGGAGCAAGTACACAAGACAACACATTTGCCGCACAAATATATTATCAAAGTGGCCATGCTTTCAATATCCATAACCTTGGGAAAAATGGACTTAAAGCGGAAAAACTAAAGAGACTATTGGCACACGCTAAACAGGAAATTCCAGAAAAGATTGAATTTGCAATTATTCTGATCGGGGCCAACGACTGTTTCAAATTTACTCCGCCTGCAAGATTCAGTCATCAACTGAAGGATTTTATTCAATTATTGCAAAACAAAAAATCAGTTCAAAGGATAATTATTCCATCCATCGCTCCTGTTCAACATTTCCCTTCTATTCCGGGAATTATTCGCTTTTTTTTAGGAGTGCACAGGAGTATTCTCACTAGGGAATTGAGGTCTTTGGGAAAAAGTTATCCTGCTATGGATTTTAATAACTTCAAATTTGAATTGTCCTCCGATCTTTTGGCTTCAGACGGCATACATCCATCAGACAAAGGTTATGAATTGATGGCAAAAGAAACACTCTTGTCGATACAATAATAACAGATGACCCGCAGGGGGCCACCTGTATGTCCAAAAAATTAACCACAAACTAAACAGTAAACAGTATTTTAATTCGAGATAGATAATAATAGTTTTTATTACATTGATATACGAAAACTATACTTTAACTGGATTGAGAAGAATTAGAAAAAAATGAAACAATTCATTTCAAGAATTTCCTTGGTGGTCAGAGATTATGATGAGGCCATTGAATTTTATACCCAAAAACTACAGTTTGGACTTTTGGAAGACACACCAATGTCTGAAACCAAAAGATGGGTAAGAATAGTCCCTCCGGGACATCAGGAAGGCAACTGTGAAATCTTGTTGGCAAAAGCAGTTGGGGAAGAACAGGAAAAAACAGTAGGAAATCAAAGCGGGGGTCGGGTATTTTTATTCTTATATACTGATAATTTTGATAGAGACTACCAAAACCTTCTTGACCAAAAGATCAGGATTTTCAGAGAAAAAAGTGTAGAGGCCTTTGGGAAAGTTGCGGTTTTCAAAGATTTGTATGGAAATCTTTGGGACCTTATTGAGCCTGCCAAATCCGAGAATAAAGAAGAAAATAATGAAATTGGCTAGAACCATTTCCATCATTGGCCACCCGCTTCTTTTGGGATCCATATATGTGGTTCTAATGAGTTTTCACAACCTGCCCAAACATACGGCGATGGCTGTTTCTGTTTCAGTTATCTTGCTGATTACGATCCCTATTGTTTTTAATAATTGGAGAAAAACAAAAAAAGGAACTTATACCAATTTTGATGTTTCAGATCAACAACAGCGAAAAGGGTTTTATCCCTTTGTTATTACTTTATTTGCCATTTTGATTTTGGTATTCTGGGTTTTTGACTTTCCAAAAGCGGTGATTTCAAAGTCTTTATTATTTTTTGCAATGGTCTTGCTGATGGCATTGATCAACCTTTGGCTAAAAGCTTCCATGCATGCCGGGATTGCATTTTATATCGCTGTATCGGTTTTCAGCATTGGTTTCTGGCAGGGAATGTTTTTAGTGGGTTTGGCTTTGCTGATTTCCTGGTCCAGATTGGAAATGAAAAGACACAGTGAATTTGAGCTAATTGTAGGCGGTTTATTGGGAATTGTTTTTGGATGGTTGAGTCTGATTGTATGAATGACTAATTCAAAAATTAAAATCAGGTGAAGACCAACAGCACCAAATAGCCAATATATAAGGCAAGAAGAAGACCTCCCTCCCATCTTTCAAGTGCTCTTCCTTTGCCTGTAAAAATAAACAGGAACAATAACAGACCTGCCAAGATATTGGCAATTATATCAAGATTACTGGCCTGATTTACCTGTACCGGGCTAATGATAGATGAAAGGCCCAAAATCAAAAAGGTGTTGAAGATATTGGAACCCACCACGTTGCCGATAGCTATATCCACTTTCTTCTTTCTCACTGCTGCCACAGAAGTGGCCAACTCCGGCAGGGAAGTGCCAATAGAAACTATGGTCAGGCCAATCAACCTTTCTGACATTCCAAATATCTTGGCTATTTCAACGGCGTTGTCCACTATCAATTTTCCTCCGATTATCAATCCTGCCAATCCTACCATAATCCAGAGGATTGACTTTGTCGTGGTATAACCCAATGGGATTTCAACCGTTTCTTCCGTCTCTTGGGAGCTTTTTGAAACCGTAATGTTGTAGACCAAAAAAACCGCAAAAAACAAGATCAATACCAAACCTTCAGACCTAGATATCAAATTGACCACCTGATAATCCAAAAGGATGTCATTGGCCAATATCCAAATCAACACGGCTGCCAACAAACTTAAAGGTATTTCTATCCAAGTCGTATTCGATTTGACCGTAAGTGGATAAATCAGGGCCGAAATCCCCAATATACCAAGCACATTGAAAATATTACTTCCCAAAACATTGCCCATGACCATTTCGGATGAACCACTGACTGCGGCAAAAATATTGACCACCAACTCCGGGGCAGAAGTTCCAAAAGCTACAATCGTCAAGCCAATGACAATATTGGGAATACCAAAATTTGCGGCTAAAGCCGATGCCGCATCCACCAGTTTTTCGGCACCAAAAACCAAAAGCACAAATCCTAAAATGAGTAAAATGATGGAGATTATCATATGTTGGTAGCTATTGAAGCAAAGTTCGACTTTGTTGGAAACATTTAATCATTTTTTTGAAAATAAATTAATAATTGGATCACATTTTGATCAAAATTAAAATGATATTTGTAACCCATTAACAAATCTTTAAAATCTTGATGAAAGGCCTTTCAAACTACTTATCCTTATTGCTGATTTTGATCATTGGATCAAACAGTATATTGAGTGGCTTTTCAGGTCATGGGGATAAACAGTTGCTGTCTTTTGAGCAGGACATTCTCAGCGATTCTCAGATTGATGGAGATTTCAATTTTTTCGTAAAAACCTCATCTGAAAAAATCGTCATCCCTTCCATTAAAGTTAAGAGTTTGGGAGATGCTGGTTTGTTCCTAATTCCAATTGAACACTCCGGAATTTTGGAGCGTAAAATGCTTCGATTGGATTGGTTCAAAATGGATGTGAAATTTTTCGATGTTCAAAAGCTCCTTTACCCATTCCACTTTTTCCTGTAAATGTAATTTGAAAAAATAGCAAAAGGTCCAATTTCACCTTTGAGCTGATTTATGGATTACCGATAAACTTCGGTTATCCCAAATTCTTCCTTTTACATTCACGAATTAACTATTACATCATGTTAGACATTGATCCTGCGTCATTGGGTATATCCCTGATCGCATTATTGGCTTTTATCTGGCCACTATATTATTATAGCAGAAAACAAAAACTCAAACTGAAATCCCAACAAGAGTTTCTTGACAAAATCCGACAGGCATCCCAGCTTCACTTTGATCATGAGGACCATTGGAGGGGATTATATGGAATGGGTCTCGATATCAAAAACAAAAAGCTCATCTATGTTTTCCATGGAACTCCATCAGAAACAAAGATCATAGACCTCCAAAAGGCACATAAAATCTCTTTTCAAAAAACGGAACATGAAATAAGCAATGGAAAAGAAAAGAGACAGATTCTAGATCATTTGGCAATTCAAATAGACTGTGTAGACAAATCCCATGTGTTGGAATTCTACAATTGCGATAGATTTTCGGATCTTGATGGAGAATGGCCATTAGCCAAAAAATGGGAAAATATCCTAAAACCTTTGGTCAAAGAAAACAAAATTGAAATTTATAGATTAGATACCTTGAAAGGAAGTGCAGTTTCCTTGATCAGTTGAAATTAAAGAACACTGATGACGCTGATTAGACTGATTTACGCTGACCAAAAATCTGTGTGAATCGGCTAAATCAGTGTCATCTGCGTTCCATAAAACTGAAATTCAACATAAGTTGGTAATCAAACATTTGATACAACTTCATTCAATTCCAATTTGTAAAGATTCAAATTATCCTTACTGTCAGGAAACTTGACTACACCACTGTATTTCATCCCTATTTTTTCCAAAAGTTTGATTGATGTTGCATTTTCAGGCATTGTTATGGCCAATAAAGTTTTGATTCTCAAATGTTCTCTTGCATATACAACCACTGCATTGGCTGCTTCATAGGCATACCCTTTCCCCATAAATTCCGGTAAAAAAGCAAATCCCAGATCAGGATGTTCCAGGCTGTCCCTCTTTAGAAGCCCGCACATCCCAATGGGTTCACCCGTCTCTAGTAACCCCACTAGATAAAGACCAAATCCATATTTTTCATAACTGAGCAATGGCCCGTTTTGAAGATACAATTTTGCATCCTTTTCTGTTTTTACTCCCCTATCTCCAATGTATTTGAGCCATCCGGGGCTGTTCAGCAGTTGCACAATGAAGAGGCTTTCATCGAAGGTCAACTTTCTTAATATTAGTCTCTTTGTTTTTAAAATATTTTTCATTCTATTGCCATAAACTAGTTAAAATACTAGTCTGCCATTTTGAGTAGCACCGATTGGTTGCTTATCCAAAGGCTTCTTTTAAAAATAGGTTAATTTCACCAATATAATATTCTCCCCATTCCCCATCCCCTGAGTTAAAACCTCCCAAATGCTCTCCATCGAATCTAATAACTTCACAATTTGCCGAAATGATTTTTTTAACATTTAAAGCATCTTCATAGGTCGTGATTTTATCATGGCTTGCAGCAAATATCATTGTGGGAATGTTGATGTTTTTAAGATCGCTTAAGTAATTACTACTTTCCTCGGGAAGGCTTAAGGTTTTACCCTTTTGCTCAAATGTTCTTTCAACAATTAGAGATGTTTGAGAGACAAAACCTTCTGTTACCATAAAATCCACCTTTCCTTCTAATGAACCCATTGCTTTCACAGCTATAATTGTACCCATGGACATTGCCCAAATACCAATTTGTTTATCTTGGAATTTCTGATGGACTTCTTCTGTAACAGCAATTAAATCGGTGGCAAATTCATTGTAATACAAGCTATCCTTGTTTATCTCGAAGTCAGCGCTCTTTCCAAATCCACGGTAGTCAAAAGTAACCACTGTATATCCTTGGCTAGCAAATATTGCAGAATGGTAAACAAAATAGGACATATTGCCAGCATCAGGGTAAGCCAAGATCAGCAATCTACCATTGTCTTTTTCTGCATCAGCAGAATAGATCCAAGTATTGATATCATAGCCATCACACGTTCTCACAACCAATGTTTCATAATTCAAACCTAGATCATCAGGAGTTCGGATATATTCCCTATCCGGGTCAATGGCATAAGCTACATTAGTTGTGTAGGATAAGACCAACAAGACCAAAATTACTTTGATGGATTGCATTTCGTTTATGTTTTTCATAAATGGTATAAAAGATGTAAAAACCCTTTCTTGATAAAATCTAAAATTAGGTGGTGGCTAGGTGTAGGCAACTACACCTTTCTATAACATCCAATTTGTAATTGGAAAACTAAAGAAATCCAACAATAATCCACCTCAATCATAGTGATAGTTTACGTTGGATTATGATCATCTTCGGTCTTCGGTCTTCTGTCTCCCAACTATCCAACACATATTCCTTTCATTTCTTTCATATAATCGGCATCTTTGTCATTCATCCAATCGGTATTAAATGCTCATAGACCAACATCAAAGGATTCACAATTACCTCCGGATATCGCTGACTGATAGTTGTAATTTCCGCTGTGCCTATTGTATGCCCAATGAGGAGATCGAATGCATGCCCAACTCCAACCTGATGTCCGTTGATGAAATCGAAAGAATTGCCAGGACATTTGTGGGATTGGGGGTCAACAAAATCCGATTGACGGGTGGAGAGCCTTTGGTGAGAAAAGAGTTTCCTGAGATTGTCCGCAGGTTATGCAAACTTCCCGTTGAACTGACCCTTACTACTAACGGGGTATTGGTACACAAACATTTGGAGTTGTTCAAAGAAGCGGAAATCCGTTCCCTGAATGTCAGTTTAGACACTTTGGATCCTGACACTTTTTTCAAATTGACCAAAAGAAATCAATTCCAGCAAGTTTGGGACAATATCCTGTTACTGTTGGACCATGGCTTCCGTGTCAAAATTAATGCAGTGGCACTCAATGGGATTATAGAAAAAGAGCTTTTGGGATTTGTTAAGGTTACTGAGCAATTACCACTACATGTACGCTTTATAGAATTCATGCCATTTACTGGAAATCACTGGAAAAGTGATCAGGTAATTACTGCCCGCCAAATGCTTGAATTGGTGCAAACTGAATTTGATACCGTCAAACTGATGGACGAAAAACATGATACCGCCAAAAAATTCAAAGCTGTTGGCCATCAAGGGACATTTGCTTTTATCACCACCATGAGTGAGCATTTTTGCGGTTCATGCAACCGGATGAGAATCACAGCAGATGGCAAAATGAAAAACTGTCTTTTTGGAAAAGAAGAAATGGATCTTTTGGGGACCTTAAGAAAAGGTGAAGACATACTTCCCTTGATCAAACTATCTATTTTCAGGAAACATGCCATCTTGGGCGGACAGTTTACCCAGGATTACGAAAAGGCTGATGCCGATAAAATCGAAAACCGGAGTATGATCAAAATAGGAGGGTAAAAGAAAATATGTCAATCCGATTTATTTCCAGTTGTGTACCATCTGAGTTTTAAATTGTCCGATGACCGATGACCGATGTACCGAAGAGTTGGTCACAGATAAATAACTACAAAGTGATTGAACATTTAATAGCCCCGTTTGAAATGCGGGGTTTGGATAAAATAATAAATTTGACTCTATCAACCCTGAAGAGCCTGTCCCGAGAATCGGGAGGTTAAACTAAAAGGTTTCAAGTGATAAATGTGTCAAGAAAATTCAGGACGTGACAGTTTTGTACTGAATTACAACCCTTTGAAGCAAGGCGAAGCTGAAAACTCACTGAAATAAAAATAAATATGATTTCCGTAACTAAAGCCAAAGAGATTTTATCCAAACACATCATTCGGGGTCAACCTGTTTACATGCCATTAGAGGGAGCTTTGGGAATGTTTTTGGCCGAGGATATTCCTTCAGGATATGACATACCGTTTTTTGATAATTCAGCCATGGATGGGTATGCCATTGCTTGGAAGGATGGGGACAACAAAAGAAAGCTGAGGCCAGAGACCAAAATCAGGGCCGGGGAATTGGAGGATTTTGTATTAAATGAAAATGAAGCCATTCGGATTTTTACTGGAGCACCTGTTCCTAAAGGGGCAGATACCATCATTCCACAGGAATGGGTGGAGATCGAAAATGACACATTTTTATTTGAGATAGATAAATTTGAAAAAGGATCCAACCTCCGAAAGCAAGGAGCCCAAAACAAGGCAGGAGATATTATTGCGCTCAAAGGCTCCGAAATAACACCTGGAATGGTTGGCCTGTTGTCATCGGTGGGACTTCATGAAGTCCGAGTTTTTTCAAAACCCACTGTTGGAATCATTCTCACAGGGGATGAATTGGAGGAAATCGGTAAGCCTTTGAGTTTTGGCAAAGTGTATAATTCCAATGGTCCCGTTCTCAACACCTATCTCAAACAGTTGGGAATCAATGAAGTCGGATTGGCCACTGCCCTGGATGAACCGGCCAAATTGCAATCCACCATTAACAACTTTCTTGAAAAGTACGACATCATCTTAATTTCCGGCGGCATTTCTGTGGGTGATTATGATTATGTCAAAGGAAGCTTGGAAAAAGCGGGAGTAAAAGAACTTTTCTATAAAATCAGACAAAAACCGGGAAAACCGCTTTTTGTGGGACAAAGGGAAAATCAATGGATCTTTGCCTTACCTGGAAACCCAGCCTCAACGCTCACTTGCTTCAACCAATATGTCAAACCTTGTCTATTGGCTTGGATCGGTAAATCAAATGTTTGGGAGCCAAGTGGAAAATTTCCTCTTATTTATGATTTTAATAAAAAACCCGGAATCACATTATTCCTAAAGGCAAAATTAGAAGATGGGAAAGTACACATTCTGTCTGGACAAGAATCTTTCAACTTGATATCATATGGAACAGCCAATTGTATTGCGGAAATCGGAGAAGAGATGGAATCCCTGCAAGCAGGAGCTTTAGTCCCTGTATACGGATGGTAAGCCAAAAGCGGGTGGGACATCAAAAGACGAATTGGTGATTTATGACGAAAGGGTACTCAACGATGTCATGAGCCATTTACTTCAAAAAATTGTTATATTGGATAGAAATTCAATCAGTAAAGTGTATGGAGACATTAGAAAGACCATTGTCAAATTTACAGCTCGAACTGCTCAAGGCCTTTTCGCATCAATTGAGTGAGGAAGAACTTGTGCAAATAAAGGACATGCTTGCAGACTTTTTTGCCAAAAAATCCATTGAATCGGCCAATAAAGTATGGGACGAGGAAGGCTGGACTTCGGCCAAGGCAGATGAGTTACTTCGAACAAAACTTAGGACACCTTACAAAAACAGGTGATACATGCGGATTGTGCTTGATAGCAATGTATTATTGGTCAGTATATCCGATAGGTCACCCTACCATTGGATATACCTTAAATTGATCGAGAGGCAATATGATCTGTGTGTAACAACGGAAATAGTGTTCGAGTACGCTGAGGTGATAGAAGAACACATGGGTATTGAAGTCAGCGAAAGTGTTGTTGGCGTTTTGGAGAATCTTTCCAATGTTCACATAATTACCTCTTGGTATAAATTCGATTTGATAAAAAAAGACAGGGATGACAACAAGTTTGTTGATTGTGCTGTTGCATCAAATGCCCAATTTATTGTAACCGAGGACAAGGATTTCAGAGTGTTAAAGAAAATCGATTTTCCCAAGATCGAGGTTTTGGGTATAAAAGAATTTGAAAAGAAACTTAATCAAGAAGGCAGCAGGTATCCGCCGCATTGAACATCCCATTGGAGGCCTTCCTGAATTTTGATGAGGATAAGCCCACGGGAAAGAATCCATTGGCATATAATTTTATCAAAAAAGCAGGAATCACCCCATTCCTCAAAGCAAATTAGAAAATGGCGCAGTACACATCCTTCCCGTACAGGACTCTTTTAACCTGATTTCATATGGAATATGTTAGATAAAATATGAGCTTGGAACTGAGCGACCTATTTCTATACCTCGTCCTTCCTTTGGTGGCATTTCTATATGCTTCCGTGGGTCATGGAGGTGCCAGCAGTTATCTGATGGTTTTGGCTTTATTGAACTTTGCTCCTGAGCAAATCCGCCCAACGGCACTCCTCATGAACATGTTTGTATCCATGATGGCCTTTCTCGGATTCAGAAAAACCGTGGTGTTTCCCAACAGGCTTTTTCTTTCACTGATCATTTTTTCCATTCCTGCAGCCTATTTAGGTGGTTCAATTTTGGTAGACACCATTCTTTACAAAAGGATTTTAGGGATTTTGCTTTTCTTCCCCATTCTGCGGTTTCTTAATGTATTCCCTATCAATGAAGATAATTCAGTCGAACAAAAATGGTGGATGGCACCTCTGTTAGGATTATTGATAGGCTTTTTTTCAGGCCTGATTGGTATTGGTGGGGGAATCATCCTTTCTCCCATTCTGTTGATGCTGGGTTGGACCAATATGAAGGAAACCGCTGCGGTCAGTGCCATATTTATATTCTTAAATTCTGTTTCAGGATTTCTGGGAGCTGATGGCTTTCAGATTCAGATTGATCAGCAATTATGGATTGTGATGCCTTTGACTATTTTGGGAGGTGGGCTCGGTGCTTACTTGGGTGCCAGAAAGTTCAATCCCGTTGCCATCAAATATTTACTTGCCTTGGTACTGTTTATTGCCGCCGTCAAATTAATATGGACAGGGTAATGGATTTTGATTAAATTAATGTTTCAAAAATAAAAGCATATGATTAAGATCAAAGCCTTCGGAATGGTCGCTGAAAAAATTCAGACCAATGAAATGGAATTACAATACATGCCCGACACGGAAGTCCTCCTTGGATTTCTCCATCAACAATTTCCCGACCTGAAACATATTAAATTCAGCCTAGCAGTCAATAAAAAACAGGCTGTTGGAAAAACCATAATACCCCTTGGTGCTGAAGTGGCATTGTTGCCTCCATTTTCGGGAGGGTGAGGGAGTGAATGGGCATTGGTTGATTAGAGGTGTGGATACGGAAAATATAAATTGTAAAAAAGCAATGACCAAACTTGATTTTAACCATGAAGGAACAATGGAAGATTGTGAACTTAAAAATGGCAAATATATAAGTTTGGACATTTATGCAAAAATTGATTTAGGTAAACAAACCCAATCATTAAAATAACCAAATGCTTATATTTGATTTATGAATAAGACTGAGAAATGGCTGTTAGATGAAATAAAAGGTATAGTAACCGACCTAGACCCTAAAGCCAAAGTTTATTTATTTGGTTCTAGGTCAAAAGGAACCTCCAAAAAAATGTCTGACTGGGACCTACTAATTCTCCTAAATAAAAAGAAAATTACATTTGAAGACGAAAATAAAATCACGAACCCATTGTATGACCTGGAATTTGAAACAGGAGAAGTAATTATCCCTATGGTATACAGTGAAAATGAATGGGACACCAAATATAAAATAACTCCTTTTTATCAAAAAGTTATGCGTAGTGCAATTCTACTATGACAGGAAATAATCCCGAGGACTATATTAATTACAGAATGGAGCGGGCCTTGGAAACCATTGAAGAGGTGCGGACTCACATAAATAATAAATATTACAATACGGCGATTAATCGAATGTATTATGCATCTTATTTTATGTTGATTAAACTCAAGATACGAATATATCTATTTCCTGTCTTAATTTTTGGACGATGAAAGAGTGGTCTGATCAATAACCTCCATCCTTGGATTTAGAATGAGGAAAAAAAGACAGCTTGAAAAGCTGAAAAGTTAGAGACCGATATGGCCTTTTTTCTAAAAAAAAAGAAAAAAAATAATTCAAGATTTATAAGAATTGAAAGGCGAAGAAGCAATATTCAACTAGAAGACCGCAAGACCAGCAAAAAAAGTATGGTATTTAACTTTTGTTTTTTGGGTTTGGACTCGGTGGTGTTTTCTGGTTTATCTACAGGTTTTTTGACCTGCAATAGCACATAATATTTGTGGCTAAGTTGGATCAATAAGGTAAGAATGATTTCCAGGGACACATTTTTGACAAAACAATAGTATTAGGAAAGGTTGGGATTGAAATTCCATATGATTTCCGTCCACCTTTTGCTTTTGATTACCCCTATAAGTTCCGATATTTAAATTTCTGCGAGAATGGAGATGTAAAAATCTATTTACCAAACCAAATTAGATTCAGTGGTTGCATATCAGGAAATAGAAGCCTTTATATTGGCCGGTGGAAAAAGCCTTCGAATGAGGGAAGATAAGGGTCTGGCGTTATTAAATGGCTCACCTATGATTACCTCAGTCATCAAAACCTTGCAATCGATCCCTTTGGAGGTAAAATTGATTTCAGCGAATCCCGATTACAATCAATTTTACTTACCTTTATATAAGGACTCTATTCAGAACAAAGGTCCTATGGGAGGCTTAATTACCACTTTGGAACAGACCTCCACCCCTTATGTGTTACTTATGGGATGCGATATGCCCTTTATCACCAAAAATGTGATAAGTCACTTGATTGACAATAGCAAAGAAAACAAGATCACTGTGGCCGAGACCAATGGATATATCAATCCCCTTTTGGCCATTTATCCCAAATCCATCCTTCCTGAACTCAAGAAACATATAGAAAATGACCTTCTCAAGTTGCAGGATTTTATTTCCTCCCAAGATCACCACATCGTGAAAATGGATGAAATTGAAAAGACAGAACCGACAACTTTGACAAATATCAATTGCAGGGAAGAACTGGATTACTGGAACAAACAATAAACATGGACAGATTTGCAAGACAATATGTATTGCCCGGGTTTGGAAAAGAGGCCCAGGAAAAACTAAAGAAATCCAAAATACTGGTCATTGGAGCCGGAGGTTTGGGATGTCCTGCATTGCTGTATTTGGCTGCCGCAGGCGTGGGAACCATAGGCATCATGGATGGTGATTTGGTTTCAGTCAGCAATTTGAACAGACAGATACTTTTTGGCGAAAGTGACCTCGGGATGAACAAAGCAGAAACTGCCGCACATTATTTGAAATCCAAATATTCTGATATTCTTATAGATTGTATTCCTGAGTTTATTACCACTGAAAATGCAGCATCTGTAATCTCCAAATATGACCTTATCTTGGATGGTTCGGACAATTTCCCCACACGTTACTTGGTCAATGACGCCTGTGTACTTTTGGGAAAACCTTTGGTCTTTGGGGCAATTTATCAAAACCAAGGACAGGTTGGTATCCTCAATGCAAATGATTCCAATAGCATCAATTACAGAGACCTTTTCCCTGACCCACCTACTGCATACGAGATCCCCAATTGCAATGAAACTGGGGTTTTGGGCGTATTGCCTGGAATTATAGGGACTATACAGGCCGCAGAGGCTATTAAATTCATAACCGGGTATGGTAATACCTTGATAGATAAAATGCTGTTCTATAATCTGCTTGACCATCAATCCTACGAGGTCGGGCTGAGCAAAAATCCTGACGCACATCTTTCAATGCCAAAAACCATTACGGAATTCATGGAAATGGACTATGCAGTTGTATGTGGAAATGGTGACAGTATTAATTGGGTAGAGGCCATTGGACTTTTGGAGAAATTCCCAAATGGAAAGCTGGTCGATGTCAGGGAAAAAGATGAAGCTCCCAGGTTAAAGAATTTTGACCACATTTTGGTTCCTATCTCTGAAATTGAAGAAACTACCAGCGTTTTGAGTCTTATTGATCCCTTATTGTTATTTTGTCAAAGTGGGGTCAGAAGTTTGAAATCAGTCAAAATCCTGGAAAAAGCTTTTCCCGGAAAAAAAATCCATTCCATTTCGGGAGGTATCGAAGCATTGGATTCACCGATCAACAAAAACTATTATGGAAACTAAAAGAACACCAAAAAACATATTTGTAGCAGGAGCTATTTCTCCTGACAAAATTGCCAAATCCATCGCCAATCACAGCACCAAAACGGACATCGGCGGCCACAGCATTTTCCTTGGCCAAGTCAGGGCTGATGAAAAAGAAGGCGGAATGGTCAGGGCGATTGAATATACCGCTTATGAGGAAATGGCCTTGGAGAAAGCTTTTGAAATCCGCGAGGCCATCTTTGCCAAATACCCTCTTTCCTGCATGCATATTTACCACAGTCTCGGGGAAGTCAAAGTTGGAGAAATCTGTCTTTTTGTATTTACATCCTCCAAACACCGAAAAGCCGCCATTGATGCCTGTGAAGAACTGGTAGAAAGGATCAAAAAAGAAGTGCCTGTTTGGGGAAAGGAAATTTTGGAGAATGAGAAAAGTGTTTGGAAGGAGAATACTTAAAAAAGCACCAAGCTAATGCCTGATGCTTTTCCGGATTAGAAACCATTAACCTTTACCTAAAATTAAAACTATGGTTGAATGCTTTATTGTCCGTAACATCGGTCATCTGTCATCGGACTTCCTACCAGAGAAATGAGAATCCTGCTATTTTGGAAAATAAGCGGATAACCATAATAACAATTTCAATCTGGCAACAACACCTTGTCCACTACGTGTATTATTCCATTTGAAGCAGGAACACTTCCAATTATTTTACCTCCATTGACCAATACTGTACCATCCTCTGACTTCTCTATTACTAAAGATGCTCCATGGGCGGTTCCAAGTTTTCTTCCATTTACAAAGTCTTCGACTCTGTAAACGCCAAGCAGAACATGGAATTCCAAAATATCCCTCAATTGTCTTTGGTTTTCTTTTTTTGTCAATGTGGTAAGTGTTCCATCTGGTAAGGCATCAAAAGCCGTATTGCTTGGCGCAAAAACAGTGAAAGGCCCAACGTTCGTCAAAACATCTACATAGTCAGCAGCCTTCAATGCTGCTACCAATGTAGAATGATCGGCTGATCCGACTGCCACTTGTACAATATTAGGGTTGGACATATCATCTTTGACACCTGATTGTCCCACATGTGTTGTCTCAGAAACAGAACTGTTGGTATTTTGATTTTCCGAAGAACCACATGCTATCAACAACAGAAGCGAGCCAATTACTGCAAGAGATTTAAATATCGATTTCATTTCGTTTTGGGTTTGGATTTTGGCACAAGATATAAAAAGACTTTTTTATCTTTTATGATTAAAGTCATGATAATGGAATATTTTTGATTGTTTTTTGATCATAGAAACAGCTCAACATCTACAACTGATGGAGATGGCTACCCAAAAAATATGCAACCAACATGCAGGCGAATCCCATCCACTCCAAATGCGGACACTTTACCAATGGGAAGGTGGTGCATTTTTGGTCAAAGGAATTCATGAAAACGCCAAACTGGGCTATGTTTCTGAGGAAGACCCCGAATTAGCCAAAAATCTGTTGGATGTTATCAAATACAGCATACAGGATGAATCAGGTCAAAACATTACAGAGGCATTTGGAAAAAAATCTGGTCAGTCGGTAAAGTAATGACATGGTTCGGTTTTCTGGCATTCACTTTCCACCTGAGTTTAAGATGGTACATAGCCAAACATCCACCTTGGAGCGATGGGTTTGAAATGTTGGTCTTTGTGGCTTGGGGGGTGTTACTTTTTGGGCTGTTGTTTTCTACAAAGTCAAAATTCACACTGCCTCTTGGTCTGCTTTTTTCAGGAACATTGCTTTTTGTCGGGTTTTTGGATTGGCTCAATCCAGAAATCACGAATTTGATGCCCGTGTTGAATTCCTACTGGCTCAAAATACACGTAGCAATTATCGTGAGCAGTTATGCACCTTTGGCACTTTCCGCGATCATAGGTTTATTGAGTTTGATGCTGACCATTTTTAAACCCAATAGTCCAGGAAAACAATGGTGGAGCAGTATCAGAGAACTTCAGATGGTCAATGAAATGTCCATTACCATCGGATTGTTTTTATTGGCTATCGGGACTTTTCTGGGAGGTGTTTGGGCAAATGAAAGTTGGGGAAGATATTGGGCTTGGGATCCAAAAGAAACCTGGGCTTTGATCTCTGTGATCGTCTATGCCTTTGTATTGCACTTAAGATTGATTCCTAAATTCAAAGACGGGCTGGTCTTCAATCTTGCAAGCCTATGGGCTTTCTCTTCGATTGTCATGACCTCCTTCGGGGTGAATTACTACCTGTCAGGGCTTCATTCCTATGCAGCAGGAGATCCTGTGCCGGTTCCCAGTTGGGTTTATTGGGTAATTTTGGTTTTGCTGACGGTATCGGTCTTAGCTGTTGTGAAATATAAAAAATTAAAAGAATCAGAGGTCAAAAAACTTGTGGTCTGATGACCAAACTTAAGCCAATCTATAAAGTACAGTTTCACCGCTCTCGACTTCCTCTGCGAGTTGTTTGAGGCTTTTATTGGTCAGCATCTGAACCAATTCCAATCTTATATTTTTAATTTCATGGTGCAAAGGACATGGGTTCGTTTCCGAACATTGCTTCAATCCTAGACTACAGCCATTAAAAAGTTCATCGCCGTCTATGACAACCACCAAATCCTTTAAGGTAAAATTTTCATGCTCTTTGCCTGCATAAAACCCTCCTGAAGGTCCTTTCTGGGAACCTATTAATTTCTTTCTGACAAGTTCCTGAAGGATTTTTGCTGTGAAAGGCTCCGGAGCATCAACATGTGCCGCTATCTCTTTAGCACCTACTTTTTGGCCAATTTGACTTTGCTTCCATATATATATTACTGATTTGATTCCGTATTGACAGGCTTTGGAAAACATAAGAATTTTTATTTAAATAAAACTTTGCAAAATAAAGATAAATTTATCTTTCTATCTGTAATTAATGATACAAAAACAGAGTTATTTTGTTCAAATTTTTCAAAAGATTTTAAAAAGGGTGATTTATCTTAGCACGAAAACCAATAATCTATTATTAAGAAGGGCTTTCCGAAATTCAAAGCTTAATTCGTTTCTTGAAACTAGGTGATACTAGGCGTCATCAGAAAAAACTACCCTCTTTTTCTTTAGGAAATTTCTTTTCCTAATGACCAATAAAGTTGAAATGGTTGTATTACATTAATCTTCCAATATTATGCTGTCACCTTAAAAGGCTTTGGAGCCTTAACCTCCATTTCTTCAATGATTTTGTCCAAAATAGTATTAGGATCAAGGTCAAAATGATCACAAACTTCTTGAATTCTCATTTCTTTATTTAATAAAGGGTCAATTCCAAATCTCTTGAAAACAGCGCCTGCCCGAAAATCTGCGGTAATTATTTCATTTACGGTAAAATCTTTGAATTTTTTCATTTTCGTATGGTTTGGAGTTAGATTTTCTATTCAACTCATGAATGCGTAGAAACGGGACATTTTATGCTTTTGGATTTATTGTTTTATGAATAAAACATCCAGAGATTGTCTTGTTATCCACTTAGTTTGATGTTTATACCTATTAAATGATTTTCGAGTAATCATGAAAGTGACTCAATATCAGACTATAGAAGCTGTTCCTTGAATCTCCAAAAGAATCGAATCCAATTGCTCTTTCATCTTTTTGGTAACCTCATCTTTCCCCACTGAGACACCTTCTATCAGGTCATTGTAATATTGAATTCCAGATTCCAGGTTCTTTTGGAATTTTCCAATATAAGTTTCGAATTTCTGATTGTTTTCCGGAAGTGCTTTTTCCATTTCGGATTTCAGGTATTGCATGTACAATTGCAATTCCTTGATAAATACATGAGGCCTTTCAGCGTCAAGGTTGAGGTTAAATTTCCCATAGATATGCCCCACCATTTCCTTGAGACTGAAGACACCTTTGAAATAAGCCAGATTAGGGCCTGGACAAATCGTCACCGCGGACAAATTTCGACGGGGAGTTTCTCCTGCATTCAAAATCGCCGGTGCACTCAGCCCTTCACAGAGGCAGTCCTTTTGCAAAACTTCGTTCAACTCCAGTTCTGTGACTTCACCTGCTTTGTATTGCTTGAATTTAAGATTTTGATATTCCCTAGATGCGGTGCAAATGGCTTTATCAGAGAACTCTTTGCTGAATGTCAGGAATTTTTTGTAGCAGGGACTTCCCGGTCTGTTTTTGTCAATTCTGGCAATCCGCTGTTCTTCGCCGCTACTTATTCTTAGATTATTGAAAGGTATTCCCAATGGAGAAGCATGACTCAGATAATAATCAGACTTTTTGGATCTGATCAATCTGTTCAAGGTATCTTTATCTACACTGGTGGCTTCGGGCACCAACAAAAAGGGACTTCCCCAACCTGTCCCGTCCAATTGGTAGTATTCCAACAAAAAACTGTTTTCTTCTGAATTGCCAATTCCACCTTGATAAGTAATCTTAGGTTTGATGTTTTCAGGAAGCAGGGGCAGTCCTTTTTCCTTCAGTGCCTCTTGACATGCAGTCAATAAAGTTTCTCTCAAACTCACTCTATTGGTTTTGAATTCCTCCAAAATAGGTCCTGCCAAAAAGCCTTCAGTCGCAAATGCATGACCTCCGCAGTTCAATCCTGATTCAATCCTGAATTCTGATATCCATATTCCTTTCTTGGCCAAAAATCTACCTTGAATCAAAGCAGACCTATAATCTGAAACCTTTAGGATAATTCTTTTTTTGATTTCCCCGGTTTCATCAGGAAAAAAGTCAGGAAACTGGGCTATGTAACTATACAATGCAGGATTCAATCCGGCTGAATAAACCACAGAACTGTTCAGATCACTTTCTGCATAGCCTCTCAATGCAGAAAGTGCATCTGAGTATTCTCGTGGCAATTCATTCCCATTCCCATCATAATTTAATTTATCTACCTTGGTCATTATATTGACATCAATACTACCGGGAATGATCGCATCCTTCAGTATCTTCCCAATTTTTCTCCTTTCCACATCAGTGACGTGAGGCATCTTTTTGTACAATTGATATAAATGATACTCCTCTGGTAATAATTCAAAATATTGGTTAATGTCTTCATCCCTTTCAAAATCTTTTAGCTTGAGTTCCTGAATCTGATTTTCAACAGCCTGATGAAGTAGGTTCATATAAGCTTTGATTCTTTTTGCTCTGTAATCTTCCTCCTTTTCATCAATATACAAATATGGAATTTTCAATTTCCTGCTATAAATCCGTCTCATATCTTCCAACAAATGGTCATCCATTATCGATACCACGGATGAAATGCCATATTTGGCAATTTTAATCGGTGAGTCAACAGTAAAACCCAGTCCCATAACAGGAATATGGAATTTATGCATTGTGTTTTGAGTCGCAATCATTATTTAAAGGCATTAGAGGTTTTGGATTCCTGATACTTGAATTCATATAAGCTAACAAAGCTATCCTCTAATTGACTGCAAAAAGAAAGCAATCCTCATTGAGGGATATGACTTTTGTCAGGAAGTGGGGAGAATTCAGTTGGCAGTCTCAGTTGGCAGTAGGCAGTCGCAGTGGGCAGTTTGCAGAGGAAAGGAAGTAGGGAAGTTTGAGTTTAGGGAAGTGGGGAAGTATGGAAGTAAGGAGGTATGGAAATTGGAAGTGGGAAGATGTGAAAGTCAGGGAGTCGGGAATTATGAAAATAGTTTATCATGTGTTTTACCTATCCATTTGTGATCCCTTCAATAAAGCCTTAAATTGATCTGAATTAGAATATACCCAGTTTAAAAATGAAGCATTTCTGGTTGATTATGATTTTCTTCGCGTATTTTCAAACTGATACATACAAAACCGAACGGTTGAATATGGTCAAATCACAAATTGAAAACAGGGGGATAACAAATACATTGATTCTTGAAGCCATGCGCAAAGTTCCCCGGCATTTGTTGGTTCCTGAAAACCAAAAAGCCAATGCGTATAAAGATAGGCCTTTGTCCATTGGTGATGGGCAGACAATTTCACAACCGTATATAGTGGCACACATGACCGATCTCATCCAGCCCAAAAAAGGAATGAAAGTATTGGAGATAGGATCAGGCTCGGGATATCAGGCAGCAGTACTGGCGGAAATCGTAGACCAGGTATTTACAATAGAAATCGTGGAGAATTTGGGAAATAGAGCAAAAGCAGACCTTGCAAAATTGGGCTACAAAAATGTGTCTGTAAAAATAGGCGATGGGTATCAGGGTTGGCCTACTGAGGCTCCATTTGATGCGATTTTGGTTACTGCGGCTGCAGAACAGATTCCCCAACCACTTATTGACCAACTCAAAGAAGGCGGCAGGATGGTTATTCCTGTTGGCAAACAGGGGGCCGTTCAGGAACTACAGTTGGTAGAAAGGATTAGAGGAAAAGTAAAGATCACAAGCCTCGGGGCGGTACGGTTTGTTCCTTTTACAAGAGATGAAAAAAATAAATGGTGATTATCCGCCTGCCTGCAAGATGTGAGAGTTTTGTTATAAATTGGCTGGAAGACAGAAGGCGGAAGACCGATCCAGATAGCTATCGGGATTAAATTTAGAAGTTAACATACAGAGTGAAAACTCCTAAAAACTTAACCTGCCCTATACTTCATTTGAAGACCCCTCAGAAAATTCCTTAAGACCTGATCTTTACAAAGGCGATATTGGCTTTGGGTGGGCTTTCTGAAAAATGCACTGAGTTCATGCTTGCTGATTTTAATATCCATTTGTTCCAACATATCCAAAATATCCTCATCCTTCAACTCCAAAGCAATTTTCAGTTTCCGGAGAATCATATTATTGGTCAGCGTTTTTTCTGCTACCGGGAGAGTATCATCTTTTTTACCTCTTTTGTCGATGATCAGGCCATTCAAAAAGTAAGCTAGATCCTTGTCGTAAATACCTTTAAAATCAGGATCTTCATCCCTTTTCAGCCAATCGCTTACCTCTGCCCTGATAACAACCTTCCCTCCTAGTTCAAAAACCCTGATCATCCGATCATCACCGAAATCGAAGGTATATCGTAAGATGCGCAAGATGTCATTGTTGGTCATGGTATTGGAATGAAATATATAGAATTGTTCATAAAATCACGGATAAAGATGTTCCAAAAGCACAAGCTTTCCAAATAGAATAGAAAAAAGGTGACTGTTGAAATCGTTAATTACACCATCCTAACCTGCTTTTTTTATGTAATATTTACAATAAGCACATAAAATTGTATAAAAAAATTGAAAAGGTATTCCCTTACATTTGTAAAGTGATGATGATCACAAATCATTAGGAAATAAAAAATAACCGCTGTAAAAATTTACCTCCAGCACTAAACAACTTAAACTCACATGAAAAATTTAAGAATTGCATGGGTCACAGTAATCGTCTTATTCTTCTTAGGACTGAGCCCGGTTTCAGCTAACGACACTAAGAATATTCCGGTTGAATCAACCATGACACCTGCTGAAATGCAGGTATTGATTGACAGATTGGAAGAAATCAAAAAAATTGACAAATCTACCCTGACAAAAGCCGAAAGGAAAGATTTACGTAACGAGTTGAAAGAAACTAAAAAAGAAATCACCAGAAACAGTGGCGGCGTTTATTTATCCATAGGAGCTATTATTTTGGTTATCTTATTATTGATTCTATTGCTTTGATTTCAAATACAAAAACTTGAACATTCAATCCCTGAATTGGTGATGGGAAATAATCTGCATAGAATCAGTATTTAAATTATACACATACATATAAACAAACAGAATCATGGGAAATTTACTATACATTATCGCTGTTATATTAATAATCATCTGGGCTGTAGGATTCCTCGGCTACAACAGTGGGGGCATTATTCATATTCTCTTGGTCATTGCTGTAATTGCAGTAATACTACGGGTCATCAGCGGCAGAAAAGCAATTTGATCTGAGATTGATTGGTCGCTATAATCCTGATTTTCTAAGAGTGGAAATGTGGGATTTTTATAACAATTAAAATGAATATTATAACCAATAGGCAAATTTAATTTGGAAACTTTGTATAAATAGATTTAAATATTAGGGAGAAATAACAGTGATCAAAAGAGATTACATAAATTTATTAACCCTTAGAATTATAGAGAGCATTTTTTTGATTATCCATGAGTAGGCGGGTGAACAGTTTATTAAGTGATTTTATTTAGAGGAGAAATCACTTTGCAAATGACACTTTTAATTTGGTAATAATTGTTTGGGTGAATTAATTATACCGACACTTGCTGAAAATGGATAATTTTTTTTTAAAAATGCCTAAAAAAATATTTAAAGACACGAAATACAATAAAGAAACAGATTTATTGAAAAGAAAGATTCGAATTATGAAAAGAATCCAATAAATCAAAAGATAATCATTAGGGCTTATTTATAGAAAGAATGGCAGGTTTTTTTACCTGTCTTTCTATTTTTATACCGGTCCAGCATCCGACCCACCACAGTTGATAATATATCCCAACATCTATTTCTGGATAATTTATTTTTTCCATGCTAATTGGTTGATTTGTTGTTGCAGTGCCGCCAATGCCTCTAGCAATTCGTGGAAAGTAGGCTTTTCCCCGTAAATCATACTCTCCTGCATCTGCCCATAATCTTTTTCCCAAGCTGACAACACAAGATCAGGTGGTAAAAACCGAGTACTTTCAGGTTTGTGCAGCCCATAATCTACCCCTTTCACCTTGGAGTACCTTTCCCTATGACCTACTATCACTTATTTTAAAATATTTATTTGTCGCAAATTTAGTAGATTTTTGCGACAAAATTATTTTAATGTCAGCATCTCATTTATTGAAATAACCTCCCATGGCTTTAACCAAATCAAATCATTTGGAAAAACCTCCCATTTAAAGCATCTTTATGGTCTTTAAATTTTCTTAATTTCATACCACATTTATTGCAAAAATGACCATAACCAATTTAAAAACTTGGGCAAGCAGTCTTAGTTGTCTGTTACTGACTGTATTTTTTCCCACCGCAGGACTAGTTGCCCAACAGACAGTACAAATCAGTTCCCTTTCAGACTTTAAACCCAATACCGGTACTTGGCACAATGCCTCCGAAGTATCAGGCAATTTGGACAAGCCAAATCTCCTGAATTTTACCAAAGGTGAAGGGGTGCTTGTCAATCAACCTACCAAGAAAAACAAAGGTCAGGACCTGATTTCTCTGGAAGAATTCGGTGATATTGACCTGGAACTTGAGGTGTTGGTTGCCCCCCAGTCCAATTCAGGTGTTTACCTGATGGGACAGTATGAGATTCAGATTCTGGACAGTTGGGGCAAAACCACAGCACGTGCAGGTGATATGGGGGGTATCTATGAAAGATGGGATGAAAGCAAGCCCGATGGACAAAAAGGATATCAGGGTTACGCCCCACGCCAAAATGTAAGCCGTGCCCCCGGGGTCTGGCAAAATCTCAAAGTCTCTTTCCAAGCTCCTAAATTCAATGAAAAGGGTGAGAAAAAAGAAAATGCAAAATTCCTATCTGTCCACCTCAACGGCGTATTGATCCATGAAAATCTGGAAGTATTTGGGCCAACTAGGGGTTCTTTGAAACCAAATGACATACCAAAAGGTCCTATCCGCATCCAAGGTGACCATGGTGCAGTTGCTTTTAGAAATATCAAAGTCACCAAATTTGATTCGGAAGTACCGGTATTGTCAGATTTGCGATATGAGGTATATGAAGGTTTTTTTAACCAAGTTCCGGAATTTGACAATTTGAATGTATCCGGGGTAGGAATAATAAAAAATATCAATGATCAAATAGATACTCCTACCAAACAAAACCTCGTCAGGTACGAAGGAAAACTGGAAATTCCTGCATCGGGAAATTTCACCTTTTTGATGGGGGTTCCTTCAGGAATGGGCGCACTTTATATCAATGGTAATAATCTACTTCCGATACAGGAAGGTTATCAATCCAAAGAAATCAAGCTTGAAAAAGGGATTGTCCCCGTAGAGATTCTGGTCTCAAAAACCAACGATTGGTCTGACACGGGCCTGGACCTAAGTATTGCAGGACCTGGTCTCCGTCTGTTTCCCTTATCCAAAAGCCAAGTATCAACCGGTAATGTGGTTGATCCGATTTTGGTAAACCAAAATGAAGTTCCAATTCTCCGGAGTTTTATTGATTTACCTGATGGAAAAAGATTGACCCATGCTGTTTCTGTTGCCGGTGCACAAAAAGTGCATTACTCCTTTGACCTGAGTAAAGGTAATCTTGTACAAGTATGGCGGGGCGGATTTTTGGATGCAACTCCCATGTGGCACAATCGGGGAAATGGTGTTTCCAGACCATTGGGTGCTGTGGTCTTTCTGGGGAATCCGGAAAAAAACCTTCATGATACCGAATTCACTGCCATGAGTGAAAAGTTCAAGGCAAATGGGTATCAGGTCAAAAACGGAGGCGTAGAATATCAGTACCAAAATATTGGGGTAAAATTCAAGGATTTTATCATTGGAAGAGCAGACGGAAAAGGATTAGACCGGACCTTAACCACCGAAGGAATCACCGCCAATAAGCGTTACAGTATCGCTTCAGGTGGAGATATCAAAATGATCCAAGACGGGCTGTATTGGGTAGTGGACAAAGGTTACTACATCCAAATGGATCCGAAATCACTTTCCAAACCAACCATTGAAAGCGGTGCCGAAGGAAAAAACCTGATGGTTTCGATCAGCCTGCCATTACAGTATTCCCTTTTGTTTTAACCCTATTGCCAAAAACTGATGAAAAAATTTAATTTAACATATACGCTTTCATTTTTGCTTTGCCTGTCAGGAATTTTATTAAATCAGGCATTCGCCCAAGAATCACCCATGGAGGAGGATTACTACAAGATCATGAAAGTAAGTTCACCTGAAGGTACGCTATTGGAAGTGGGTGGGCTGACCATGCTGCCCAACGGACACCTTGGCGTGGCAACCCGAAGAGGGGATGTTTTCATTGTCGAAAACCCTACAAGCCCAAGACCTTATTTCAGAAAATTTGCATCAGGCTTGCACGAAATACTTGGGCTGGAATATAAAGATGGTTCATTCTATTGTGCCCAAAGAGGGGAATTGACCAAACTGACTGACACCAATCAGGACGGTAAGGCTGACCTTTATGAAACATTTGCCTCTTGGCCAATATCGGGACATTACCATGAATATAGTTTTGGTCCTGTGATTGGTAAGGATGGTAGTTTTTATGTCTCGGGAAATGTAGCTTTTGGCAATCAGGAATGGTGGAGAGGGGAAAGCCGCGTACCCTACAGAGGTTGGGTTATAAAAATCACTCCATATGGTGCCATTGAACCATTTGCTACCGGTATGCGCTCACCCGCTGGATTGGGAATCATAGACGGTGAATTGTTTTATACCGAAAATCAAGGAGATTATATGGGTTCCGGCGGATTATGGCATTTGGAGAAAGGCGATTTCACCGGACATCCGGCGGGATTGGCATGGACAGGAATGGAAAATTCTCCTTTGAAGCTTACCGCTGCCCAATTTGACGCTGTGGTGGATCCCAGAAAAGTGAAAGACCAGAATGGCCGATACATCAAACCTGAAAATGTAATTGATGAAGAATTTGTGACCATGTATCAGGCAAAGGAGAAATTGTCCGACCTGAAATTACCCGCAGTTTGGCTTCCACATGGCATCCATGGAATTTCTAATGCAGAACCTTTACAGATTCCCAAAGGACATCTTGGCCCTTTTGAGGGACAGATTTTGGTCGGTGATCAGGGTCAAAGTAAAATCATGAGGATTTTCCTTGAAAAAGTGAACGGAGAGTACCAGGGAGCTTCCATAGATTTTAGAAGCGGATTTCAATCCGGGGTTTTAAGGATGGCTTTTGCTCCGGACAAATCCCTTTTTGTCGGAGAAACCAACAGAGGTTGGGGTTCAGCAGGAGAAGCCAATGAAGGGCTGCAAAGATTGGTTTGGAATAATGAGATTCCATTTGAAATGAGGACCGTCAAAGCCATGCCTGATGGATTTGAAATTGAATTTACAAAGCCTGTTGATTTCAAAATAGCCACTGACCTGGCCTCTTATGCTGTACAAAGTTTTACTTATAAATACCACCCTGTTTACGGTAGTCCTCCTGTAAACATCCTGGACAATGCTGTTTCAGGTGTCAAAGTTTCAGAGGATGGCATGAAAGTCCGGATCATCGTCGATGGACTGAGAAGATATTATATTCACCGTATTACATTAGATGGGATAAGGGAGAGAAAAGATTCCCATTCCCTTGTACATCCAACTGCCTACTATACCTTAAACAATATCCCAACAGGGGAAAAACTTGATCTTGCTGATGTCAGCAGGTTCAATTCGGCTATGGAGCAGGAAAAGGCCAAAGCAGAAGAAACCAAAAAAGAAGCAACCTTCAAAAAGCCCGTAACCACCGAAGCTGCTAAACCTGCTGCGCCAAAAGCAGATGAGGTGCCTTCAATGGAAGTTATCAATACGCTATTGGCGAAAAATACCTGTACTGCCTGTCATCATGTCAATAAAAAACAGGTTGGTCCTTCTTATGCAGACATTGCAAAAAGGAAATATACCAACGAGCAAATGGTCGAACTGATCTATAACCCCAAGCCGGAAAACTGGCCTGATTACCCCACCCCCATGCCTCCCATGCCCCATGTTCCCCGTGAGGAAGTTTTGAAAATAGCTGCTTATATTAATTCTTTAAGGTAAACGCTCCCCGGGATTTGCAATCCCGGGGACAGATAAATGGAATTTTGTAATTCCAAAACTTCAATAAAGATTCCTTATCTTGATTCATAAGACTGTTTACAAAACCTTGTTTATGGAAAGCTCAAAAGATGAATTATTTAAACTTATTCAACAAAAAGTCAAAGACGGATCCATTGAGGCATTATTGAAAGAAATTCAGAAAAGCTTGGATTTAACTTTGGATCTAAGTTCAACTTCGACCTCCAACTTGTGTCTGAAAGACGCAGAGGAGGTCAGGGATGAATATAAGACTACTTTTACGCTCCAAGACCTGGCACATTACCAAGCTGCCATTGGGATAAATACAATTTATTTTAAGATCGAAGAAATCCCCATTCCAAAAAATGTAGGTGCTTTTTGGAGATTGGTAAAGGAAGGAAAATAATTCTAAAACATAAACTTCCGCTCCTCGGATTTTGCAATCCCGTTAACAGATGATTGGAATTTGTAATTCCAATAGAACCTTGATCATTATTTAATTTACAGTCATTCCACCATCAAATAACTGAGAGGTGCCAGTTGTAAACTGATTATCATCGCTAGCTAAAAACAATACAAGTTCTGCTATTTCATTGGGCTGTACATATTGCCACAGAGGAATAGCCAATTCAAGATTTACTTTTACCTCTGATCCCTGCCCCCTGGAAAATCCTTCATCCGGTGAGCGCATCTTTCGGTTAAAAAAGGGAGAAGAATATATGCTATTTACCTTTATTTTTTTGAGATCGGCTTCCACAGACAATACCTGCAAAATTCCCACACAAATATGTTCACGTGTGATATAAGCGCTTATATATGGGCCTCCGACCAAACCTGATAATGATATGATGCTGCCACCGACATTCATTTGTGGCAATACGTATTTATTTCTCAACCAAACGCCTCTTTCGTTGACTGCAATTACTTTGTCAAAGATTTCTTTTGAATAGTCAACAATTGGTTCTTCTACTCCCTCAATTCCCGGATTGTTAAAAAAGACATCGATTTTCCCGAAATATTCCACAGCTTTGTCAGCGTATTTTTGAACGTCTTCTGATTTGGATACATCCGCCACACAATAACTGACATCTTTTCCGCCCAATTCTTCAACAGCTTTTTTAAGTACCTCTTCATTTAAATCTACCAAAAGTACTTTAGCTCCCTCATCTAAAAAAAGTTTAGCAGTATTTCTACCAATACTACCTGCACCACCAGTAACAATTGCTACTTTATTTTCTAATTTTTTCATCTTTGATAAAGTATTTAATGTCATGATAGCATTTCCAAAAGCATTCTTCAATTATATGAATCAGAATTGGTTATATAGTTTAAAACTTACTTTAATAAAAGTACGTGACATATAAGGTTTATGCATTACACTATAATTAGTTTATATTGCATGATTCCATGATAAGAAAATATCAGGGTGGTAAAAAATCAATTCTTGGAGCTGCTCCGCCGCTCCTCGTGATTTGCAATCGCGAGGACAGATAAATGGAATTTGTAATTCCCATAGAACCCTCCGTAAATGAGACCAGGATTACAAATCCTGATTATCTGTCGTTCGCCATTACAAATGTCGAACAGCGGGAATGGCGAACAGCGGGGAATAATTAAATATCAACGGTCCTTAACCGTAAAGCATTGCCTATAACAGATACAGAGCTAAAACTCATTGCCAATGCCGCTATCATGGGTGATAGTAATATCCCAAAAAAAGGAAATAACAAACCTGCTGCAATCGGAATACCTAGGGTATTGTATATAAGTGCAAAAAACAGGTTTTGCTTGATGTTTATCATTACTGAGTGACTCAAATTGCGTGCTTTTACAATGCCCTGCAAATCGCCTTTTATCAGCGTTATCATTGCGCTTTCAATGGCAACGTCTGTACCTGTTCCCATGGCAATACCTACATCACTTTTTGCCAAAGCAGGGGCATCATTTATACCATCACCCGCCATTGCCACCACTTTGCCCTGTTGTTGCAGTTTTTCCACTTCATTCATTTTATCTTCTGGAAGCATACTGGCTTTAAAATCTGCTAAATTGAGTTCGTCAGCAACGGCTTTTGCGGTGTCGTGATTATCGCCTGTCAGCATAATCACATCGATACCTTGTTTTTGAAGTTCGGCAATGGCTTTCGCACTTGTGGTCTTTATTTTATCGCCAATCACCACATAGCCAGCTACTGTTTGATCAACAGACAGGTATGAAACTGTTTTACCCTGCTGCTGGTATTTTTTAGCCTCTTCCTGCATTGTAGAAGTAATTTCTGCATTAGCATATTCCATCATTTTCGGATTGCCCAATGCAACTTTTTTATCTTCAACTATTGCCTCAACACCTTTGCCTGTTACAGCACTGAAATTTTCAGATTTTAGAATATCTACGCTTTGTTCTTTACCATATTTCACCGTTGCTTCAGCTAATGGGTGCTCGCTATTGCTGTTTAATGAAACGATATATTGAAGCACTTCGCTTTCACTGAAACCATTATCAAAAGCACCCATTTTTTCTACTGTGGGTTTGCCTTCGGTTATGGTGCCTGTTTTGTCAATGATCAAGGTATCTACCTTGTTTAGCTTTTCGAGTGCTTCGGCATTTTTGATCAACACCCCATTTTGGGCGCCTTTGCCAACACCAACCATAACGGACATTGGTGTTGCCAACCCTAAAGCACAGGGACAGGCAATAATCAACACAGCAATGGCATTCACAAACGCAAATACATAAGCAGGTTCCGGTCCCCAAATAGCCCAAACCGCAAAGGTGAGCAAAGAAATAAGGACGACAACCGGAACAAAATAGCCTGAAACTTTATCTGCCAAATTCTGAATAGGGGCACGACTTCTACTGGCATTATTCACCATATGAATGATCTGGGATAGTAAAGTGTCGCTACCTACTTTTTCTGCTTTCATCAGAAAAGATTGGTTGCCATTAATTGTGCCACTGCTTACTTTATCTCCCTCGGCTTTATTTACAGGAATAGGTTCTCCCGTAATCATGGATTCGTCAATGGTGGTTTCGCCTTCTGAAATTATACCATCTACAGGTATTTTTTCGCCAGGTTTTACTTTTAAGATATCCCCTAATTCTATTTTGTCGATACTCACTTCTACTTCTTCACCATTGACTATTTTAATAGCTTTGTTAGGTGCTAATTTTAAAAGTTCTTTTACCGCCGAATTGGTTTTGCTATGGGCACGGGCTTCCAATAATTGTCCGAGAAGTACAAGGGTTAAAATTACAGTTGCAGCTTCAAAATAGACGTGAACTGCACCTGATTCGGTTTTAAACTGTACTGGAAATATATCCGGAAAAAGCATTCCAAACACACTAAATAACCAAGCCACCCCGGCCCCGATTCCGATCAGGGTAAACATATTGAGATTCCACGTTTTAATACTTTTATAAGCACGCTCAAAAAACATCCAAGTGGCATAAAACACCACTGGAATGGACAATGCAAACTGAATCCAATTCCAATGTTTTTGTTCCAGTATTTGATATAATGGATTGTTGGAAATCATTTCACTCATTGCGATCAGGAAGATAGGTAACGTGAAAACTGATGCTATCCAAAATTTCCTTAACAGGTTTTTGTATGTTTTTTCTTCCGCTGAGAGGTCAGCTTGTAGTGGCACCAAATCCATACCGCAAATAGGACAGGCACCGGCTTCATCTTTTACTATTTCCGGGTGCATTGGGCAGGTCCATTGTTCTGACGAGGTGCCCGATATATTTTGCTCTTCGACTAAATCCATTCCACAGACCGGACAATCGCCTGCTTTGTCATAGGTTTTATCGCCTTCGCAATGCATCGGGCAATAAAATGTGCCCGTGCCTTTTCCATTTAATTTCTCTTTTTTAGCTTCCGGATGATGTTGATGCCCGCCGGATTTATGAATACTATATGTTGCACCATCATTTTTTAAAGCCTCTTGAAATGTTTCAAATGGAATATGTTTTTCCATTTCGATGGAGGCTTCAGCCTTTTCTAAATCAACTGATGCTTTTGAAACCCCTTTCACATTTGAAAGTATTTTTTCTACATGACCGGAACATCCCTTGCACGTCATTCCTTGAATATGATAAGTATGTCTCATTTTTTTTGTTATTCTATAAAATCGTAGCCATAAAAACTATCCAGAGGCTATTTAAAACCCTCAAGTTAAATGATATCTTTCTTTGCTCCTATCAGAAAAAAGATTTGTAAAATTCCGGAGTTGAATACATGATGAAATAGAAAAGTGCAAAGCCAATAAAAGCCACTACCAAAGCCCAAACCCAAGCTGGAATTCCCTTTGGAGTTTCGGAACCCGTAACAATGAATTCATCTTTTCTCTCACTACCATAAGCATTGAGAATTATAGCAACTTGATTGTCCACTATCTCACCGGATTTTAACCCAACTACAGATATTTCCGGACCGTTGCGAACTTCAAACGGGATTTCTTTGACACCTTCCACATTATTGGAAGACTTTGCCACGATCCTCAACCGATGCTTGCCATCAGGTATTTTGGTGGTATCCAGCACAAATTTGACAGGTGGGTGAAATTCGGCAAAAGGCTTTTCTTCATCGTTCAGGAATACTTTAATGATTCTGCTGTCATCAAATTGCCCATCTATAATTATTTTGTTTGTCATAGTAAATTCATGTTTAATAGTCGATTCAGCTATAGCTGTCGGATTCATTTACCAGTCTTCCTTCATTCACAACAATATTTTTAATATGGTCGGGATCTTTTTCTTGGGGTCTTACGAGAAATTTCACACTGTAAAAAAGTGTGAGGCAAACGATAATAATTCCAATGATGATGATTACATAATCCCACTCGCTTTGCGGCCCGGTACCATGGGTTATATTTTTCAGCATTTTGGGCTGGTTTTGCTTACACAATTCGCAGGCTAAAACTGAAGGCATCGAACCTATTAAAGCGAAAATTGTGGCCAAACTGAACTTCTTTATATTTCTCATAATTATTGAATTTGATCCTTGACAAAATCCCTGATTTTTTTAACATTCTCAGCTGTTATTTCCGGGGCATCATTTCCCCAACTTTTTCGTTCATGATTAGCGACAGCGGCAATCTCCATATCGCTTAACTGATCGGCAAAGCCTGGCATCTGAGCAAATTCCGGACGGGCATCATAGCCTTGCAAAATGATCCTTACCAGCATCTCCGGGTCTGAGTCATTCACGACCGGACTTCCAATCAGGGATGGAAAAGCCCCCGGCAAGCCAGTACCATTCGCTTGGTGACAGGCTGAACAGGTTGCCATATACAAGTTTTTTCCATCAGGAAGTTGTTTTTGCCCCGGAACACCTATGGCAGCAATGGTTTCTTCCAGTTTTTTTCTTTTTGATGGAATAAATTCCGGCTGCTGACCTGTGAGTGCCGCCTGCTTGAGTGATTGCAGGTAAGCCACCAGATCCATGGCATCCTGTTTTGGTGTTATCACTGTTCCCTTTTTTTTATACTCAGCTGGCACGGGTATTACTTTTTCATCCTCGCTCGGGGCGGTCTTTTCTTCAAACATCCATGGGTAAGACGGCATAATGGACGCCGGCACTACAATGCGGGGATTATATAAATGCAGCAAATGCCAGTCTTCGCTTGGCTGTCGCTTTCCAATTTCGGTCAGGTCAGGACCTGTACGCTCACTTCCCAACAAGGAAGGCGACTGTCGCCAGATGTCCATGCGCTGTTTGCTGTAATAGTAATCCGAAGGAATGGATGGCCGGGTACCCCAGGTTTTATCCATCTCTATACTTCTGACCTGCTGGGTATGACAAGCTACACAGCCTTCTTTAATGAATAAATGCAATCCCCGAAGTTCAGCTTCACTCATGGGCTCCATCTCTGCCAAAGGCGCTGTATTGTTCTGCATCTGGTAGGCCGGGAATATTGCTACCCCAAGACTTAATATGAGAAAGCCCAGAAAAGAAATAAAGACTAAATTTCTAAGATTTTTATGAACATTAAACATGAGCTTTGGATTCTTTTAGGTCTGCACTGCTTTTTATATTGCTTTTTACACCGTTATCTTGCCTCACCATCAGGTAAATATTGTATGCAAAAATAAGGTGTGAGATAAACATGAGCGTACCTCCGATTGCTCTGGATACCCAATATTGCTTCATCATGATTACGGACTCTATGAAAGGTAATCCCTCCACCCAGCTCAAACCTTTGAGAGTCCCTCCGGCCATCAATGAAATCGCATAAGCAAAAAGTCCGATAAAGGCCAACCAGAAATGTGCCCCCACCAATAACTGTGGAGGCTCTTTTCCGGTGATACGGGGAAGTATGGCATATATACACGCCCATAGCATAAAGGTGATGATACCATACATAGTAATGTGGGAATGAGCCACATTGAAATCGGTAAAGTGCCAGACGTAGTTGGTGAAACGGAAAGCCTGTAAGCTACCCTGTGCGGATCCGACAAAGTAATAAATTACACCTACCAGGAAAAAGGGCAAGATATAACTTTTGGAAATTTGATGAAAGCTGCCTTTCATGGTCATCAGGAAGTTAGTGGTTCCTGCTATTACAGGAATTAGCATTCCTGCGCTGAAAACAATTGCCACTGTTTGCAGCCACCAAGGAAGCGGACTAAACACAAAGTGATGTGTGCCGATCATGGTATAGAAAAGCATCTGTGTCCAGAAAGCCAAAACGCCCAAAGAATAAGAATAGATGGGTTTGTTCAGCGCTGCCGGCAAGTAGTAATAGAGGAGCCCTAAGGTAAATGTCATGAACCACATGCCCACACCCTGATGCATGTAATATCCCTGGGTCACGGTTTCGCCCAGACCGTTTTGGTAGAAAGGCAAATAGCCAATTATTATTAACACAATGGTCCACACCATGGCGCCCAATATGTACCAATTCGATACGTAAATTTCGGAAATCTTCCGGTTGGCGACTGTCTTATAAAAATTTAAGAAATTGATAACAAGTCCTATAGCGAAAAGCAACATCACTGGCCAGATGTACTCTCGGTATTCTCCACCTCCATTGTTGATTCCGCCCATCAGAAATAGCGAACCAAGTAATACGGCTAGGTTAATCAACACAAATGCAAACCATCCCCATATATAATTGTAGATTTTTGTGTTACTGGTCCTGGCTATAACAAAATAACCCAATCCATACATTGCCAAAGATGCCCAACCCCAGAATACAGCATTGGTGTGTACCGGTCGTAATCTGCCAAAGGAGAGCCAGGAAATATTGTCCAATTCCGGCCAAATAAACTTCATCCCTAAATACTGACCCACCAATGTGCCGAAAACCAGCCAAAACGCAGCCGCTCCAATATAAAATACGACGAGTTGTTTAAGTTTTTCCGGGGTTTCCAATGCTTCGCCGGCACGCTTTTTTTCATCTGCTATGGGATTATCCGGCTCGTTGGTTACTGCTTGAATAAGGCCCTTTTCATCTTTAGCTTCATAGTCGCTGCCCAACTCAGTACCTTTAAGTTGATATTTGAGGGACTGTTTGCGCTTTTCCAGAATATTGTCAATATCACCTTCCTCCAGATTAGCTAATTCTTCACTAAATTCAAGCCTTTGATTTCTTTGTCTTTTTTCATTAAGTCCGCTAACGTAACTGTTAAGCCTGGCAACAATAATCAAAACGGCTACTATCAGGATAATAGCCATTAATACTAATGTACCGATAATCCCAGGACTGCTCAACCAATTTTCGGTATCTATGGAATCCGACTGGGCCATCAGTGAGAAAGGATTTAAAATTAAAAGTATAAGTATCAATTGTTTTTGCTTCATTTTATATCTGTCATGATGGTTGTTTAATTCTATCTATTTGACTATAAGCAGCTTTACAAGAATCCTTAAGCAATGAAATATCACAGGGCCCACAATGGATAATAGCTGACAGTGAACTAAAATTTAATAAGATTGGTGTATGAAAGTTTAAAAAAAATCTGTTTTTTTATCCTTTGATGTGATTATATCGTCTTTGCAAATGAATTTTCACAATAAACAATTTTAAGTTTTTTTAATGCGCTTTGCATTACACAATTTTAATAATAGGTTACAGGTTTCTCACAAATCAGAAGACTATCCTTTGAAATCGCAGGGATAGGTCTAAGGAATCTGTAGTTCCAATAGCTCAGTGAACATTTATTAAACCCTTTTTAAAGGTCCTTTCGGTTGAAAATCCTGAATGCCCCCAAAACCGGAATGAATGACCACAACAGTAAGACAATTATGCTGCCTATTATACCCTTCCAATCACTGAAAAACAGGTTGAAAATAGCACCACTATACCCCATCAAAGCTGCAGCCTCGGTCTGCATTAGCACCACTATTCTGCCCAGATCAACAGGGTTGAGAAAAGTGACAAAAAGGATACCTTTTTCTATGGGGTAATCACTGAAGTTGTACATCAGCAAAAGAATAATTCCATCATATATTATTACAAAATACACCCAAAACAACAACGATATTCCAATCCCCTTTGCCTTATCCCTGCTTAGAATACCTCCCAACAGCGCCAGTGATATGAAGACCATCGTCAGCATTAAGGATACGATGAGCACCAGGAAGGAAATTTCCGAAGGATGCATCAGCAATAGTGGCAAGCCTAGCCCCAGCAATAGAATAAGGCCAAAGGAAATGGCCAGGCCTAAAAAAATACTTCCCAGAACCGCTCTTCTTTTAAGTGGCTGAGCCAATAAAAGGACGATAAATTCATACATGTTGTAATAGTAAATCGTAGAAAAAATCACCGTGATCATCGGCACAACCAATAGTACCAAGTTAAAGATTCCAAGTATCGCTTTGTCACCTTGTCCCTCCAACATAAAGAACCCAAAGACAGCTATCGCAAGGAAAGCCATATACAAAAAAAGAATCCAATTGCGGAATAAATCCAGAATGACAAATTTAGTTATCTTTAGCATACGCCTCATCTGTCTTTAAAATTTGGGCAATTATTCTGTTAAGTCGAGATTCTGAAGTTTCCTTTTTTAACTGCTCAAGGCTTCTATAAAACCTAACTTTTCCATCTATTAAATACGCAACATGTGTAGTTATTTCATCCAGGTCATTTAAAATATGTGAAGTAATCAAAACCAGTTTTCCGGCATCGATTTGTGCCTTTAATTTATCCTTTAAAATCTCATTGGATATTGGATCCAACCCTGCGGTAGGTTCATCCAGAATCAGTATCTGAGGATCAAAAAGGAAGGCCAGTGCAGCACTGACTTTTTGCTTCATACCTCCAGAAAGGATCCCGAGCCGCTTTTTACCCATTCCTTCAATATTATATGCTCGGTATAAGTCAAGATCATATGCCTGATTACCCACATCGGACCGAAGTTTTTTCATCATGGTGAAAAGTTGCCTGACAGACATGTTATCCGGAAAGCTGCTCATTTGGGGCATGTAACCAATCTGCTTTCTATAATCACTCTGTCCTTTAATGGATCTACCACCTACTGTCGTTGTGCCGTTGTTCGCTCCCACGAGACCCAATATAATCTTAATCAAAGTTGTCTTTCCAGATCCATTGGGACCAATCAATGCCACGCTTTGACCTTTTTCAAAATCCAAACATATATTATCCAAAACCTGATGCTTGCCAAAAGCTTTATATAGTCTATCAATATTAATCATATTTTATGGGCTTAATCAGGGGCTTTTCATCTACCAATTGCTCCGGAATCATCGATGGAAACAAACGTTCAGCCATCTCCAAACTGTTTACTAAAAAACTATGCAATAGCATGTTGGCCGCCGGAATCTTCTCAGTGACCAATGCAAAAAGATTTACCGGCCTATGGGGCACATCACCTATTCCGTCTTTATCCAGATCATACCCCTTATATTGCCCCCAATAATTTCCTTCAAAATGATTTAGGTTGGAGCGGGAATTGGTAAGAACTTCAAAAGTATTATTGATAAAATTATTTGAAATAATCTTGTTGTCCAAGCAGTTTCCTTTAATGTCCATGGCTTTTCCATTGGAGATAAAATTATTGTTTTCTAAGGTAATCCGGTTAGCACCTTCAGCATAAACCCCTGTTGTGTTTCTTTCAAAGGTATTATTGAACACCAATCCGTCGCTGATTTCCTTTAACAGAATTCCGTAGGATGCACCGCCCCAGTTATCAACAAAAACATTATTTATCATTTTAATATGCTTGCTGAACATTACCGCAACTCCTGCACCATTTCTCTCAAAAGTGTTGTCCTGATAAGTATCATAGTTGGAAAACATAAAATGCATACCATAGCGCATGTTGTTTTTGCTGAGGTTTCCCTTAAACAAACTTTGATCAACGAATTCCAAATAAATGCCATCGCGGTGATGGCTTAACTGATTGTTGACCACTTCTATCCTTTTGCTTTTCCAGATATGAATCGCATTACCCGAATGGATTTCGTCCACTGATTTCCCGGTCACCACATTATCTCGAATAGTGCAATCACTGGTGTTTTGTAAATAAATACCAAAAAAAGAGTTTAGCAGTGTATTGTTCTGAATAACTACCCCCTTTACTTCAATCAGTTTGATAGCCGCCCTGTCTTTCAGAAAACTTACACCTATATTTTTGAGTGTTAATCCATGTATCAACACATCGTCCGATGTAACCACAAAAATCTCATCCCCACCCTCACTGTCGATTACCGGGTTGTCTATTCCAATTAAAGTAAGTGGTTTGTTGATTTCGATCAAATTCTCCAAATAAAGCCCTTTATTGATAAACAGGGTATCACCGTCATGTGCTAAGGAAACCGCCATCTTAATATTGGATAAATCAGTACCTTTCCTAACATGCCAGGTACCAGCGAAAGTTGAAATTTCTCCAAATCCAAAAAAACATAGTAATAGGAAAATTCTAAACTGAAAGGTCATGGCTGCTGCTGGGAGATTCTGGAGGATAAATGACTTTTTAGGCTTTCCCAATCAAATAGATTCGGATTATTTGCAATAAGCTGCACATTTTTAAATCCGGCCAAGTTAGCACCCATCGGGCTATTGTATTTTTCAGCGATTATAAAATGCATGCTGCCTACGGGATGTAATATGCCGGGATCATCATAGGCTATCCCCAAGACATAAGCGTAGTCTGATTTGTCCTGTTGTTGCATATACGGCACCATACACTCCAATGCATCGAATTTAAATACCTTACCTTTAGCGGTAACCAGTTCCGCCCCGTATTTGGGATCGGCAATGCTCATTTTACAATAGACGCAGTGATCTTTGCCAAAAACAATAGGTTCTGGATTTATACCACAACCTACCAACAGCAAACCAGCAATAACTTGGATTAATATATTGTTAACCTTTTTTTGTTTCGATTGACCTGTTGCTTTCGTTACTAAATCTGCAGGTTCGAGTTGATCTATTTTAGGTTTATGGATCTTTTTTAAATAAGCCAAAAATGCAATAATAACAGCCAAACCAAGAAAGGCTGCCCCCCAATGAGGATAAGATTGAACATAGAAATTAAGCAGATCCTTGGCACCGAATAAGGGAGGTTGATAGGTCATACCCTCTATTTTTATAGGAGCTGTCGGATCAAGATTGTGCCCGTAATCATATAGCCAAAGGTAAAAGTCATAAATTCCTAGTATCCCCAATAATGAAATAAGGACGGACCATGAAAGGTATGCCCAGGCCTTGTCTATTACCACAACGACGAGCCCCAAAGCCAACAATCCATAGATAATAAATGGAAAGTATTTCAATTCAGGAATGGAATCCGGGTGAATTGATTTCATTCCAATATAATGATTTAGAATATTGATATTTTGAAGTATATACTTGTCCGTTCCGGAAATTTTATTGACCCAGATATGAAGTTGTAATCCTCCTGGAAATTGAGCAGCGTCCAAAAGTATTTGCCACAAGGGGAAAAAGAAAACTGCGCCAAGGCTCAACAAAGCCAGGATCATCAAAATTCTTGAAGAGGGTAAAATTCTCATCTGAATATTTTTTTATGATACTGCCACCAATTAAAAGTGGCAGTACATTTATTTTATTTGCCTGCATTGGTTTTTGCTTGATCATAGAAGGCATTTGCCGCCTGCTGACTTTCTCTAAGCTCTTCATTAAGACCCCATTTAAGAGGCACATCCGAGCCTTGAGCGGATACTCTTGCATATCCGGACATTTCCTGGTGAAGTGCAGAACAGAAATCTGTGCAATAGAAGGCAAATACACTCACTTTCTGAGGTTCCCATAAAAGCGTCCTGGTTTGTCCGGGCATTACCAACAATTCCGCATTCCTGGCACCCTGCATGGCAAAACCATGAGGCATATCCCAATCCTGTTCCATATTGGTCACATGAAAGAAAACCTTATCCCCCACTTTCAAACCTTCTATATTATCCGGAGCCAAGTGACTTCTCATAGCAGTCATATAGACATGGACTTCGTCACCATCTCGTTCTACCCTGCTATTTCCCTCACCCAAGGTGACATGAGGGTGCGTGTTTTCTTCAATTGGGTAGAATTTTTTGGAATTGGGCATTACCATATCTGCGGCAATAATCTGGGCATAATGGGGCTCTGACTTGGTGGGGAAATCCAGTAACATCTTCATCTTGTCCCCGGATATATCAAACAGTTGAGCCGAGTGCATCATTTCAGGACCAGTTGGCAAGAACCTATCTTTTGTGATTTTATTCATCGCTAACAAATATTTTCCGTTTGGTTTGCGGGTTTCGCCGCCTGGAATGGTAAGGTGCCCGGGCGAATAATAAACTGGATGCCTATCCAATATTTCCTTAGTTTCCACATTCCATTTTACCACCTCCGACGAGATAAAGAATGTGGTATAAGCATTTCCTCTACCATCAAATTCGGTATGCAAAGGTCCCAAACCTGGTTTTTGGACTATACCATGTAATCCGGCTTCATAGCTGATTATAGGAATTCCGTCAAATTCTCCATCAAAATTCTTTTCTTCAATCGCTTTCATCATTTTACTAAAAGAATATACAGACATATCCGCAGACAATTTACCATTGCCGACCAAATATTCACCTGTTGGATCCACATCAGCTCCATGAGGTGATTTCGGGACAGGGATAAAATAGACCAAGTCAGGACATTCTTTAGGATCGAGAATTTTTGTGGTAGTCAATTCTGTAGATTTCACTATGCCGGAAGCCTCATCATGCAAATTATGATAGTAGGACGTAGTTCTTTCCGTAAATTTTCCCGCAGCCAGACACTCCTCTGCTTTCTTCCAATTGATGATTGCCATCAAATCCTTATCCATCTGGGAAGCATTAACTTCCAAAAGGGTATGTGCCTGTTCGGAGTTATAGGACGTCAGAAAACTCCACCCGTGTGACGGACCTTTGCCATTTCTGGCCAGGTCATAATTAAACCCGGGCATTTCTATTTGGAAGGCAAGTTCCATATGACCATGCTCCGGATCAACGGAAACATAGTTGATCAATCCCTTGAAATTCTCTTTAAAAGATTCAATCGGAACATCTTTCTGTGGTATGGGAACACTAAACCTTGTCCCAGAAACCAAATATTCTGAATTTTCGGTAATAAAGGGTGCACAGTGTAAGCCTGCGACATCAGGGATTTCTAGAATTTCAACTGTCTCAAAAGTGGTCAAATCCACACGGGCAATCCTTGGGGTGTTGTTTCCATTAACAAATAACCACCTACCATCAAATTCACCGTTTTGCTGAGAAAGTTCAATGTGGTGAGAATCATCCCACGGTACAAACCCATAAGAGGTATTGAACATTGGTTTGGTTTCTTCACTATAGCCATAGCCATTTTCAGGATACTGGGAAAAAACCGGGATTTCTTTAAACATTCTTCCCGAAGGGATACCATATACAGTTACCTGTCCACTATATCCACCGGATAAAAAAGCATAAAATTCATCGTATTCCCCGGGCGGTACATAGACTTGTTCGGCAGCATCACCATGGACTATTTGCCTGGTGTCCCGGTTGCTACATGATGCAAGCATCAATATTGCCACTGAGATTATTTGTAAATTAATTGTTGATCGATTCATAATACTTTCTTTTTGTATGTATTAGGAAGTAGCACCATCTTTTTCACCTGCTGTTTCCATGTCATTATTCCGGAGAAATTCAAGTATGTTTCTAGCATCGCCAATAGAAACATTTTGATTTGGCATTCTGGTAAGACATTCTTCCAGCATTTTTTGGGCAGCAGGATCCTGATCCAGCATGACTTCTACATTGGTGATCATGTTCATGATCCACTCAGGCTTCCGTCTGTTTGTTACTCCCTGAAAACCCGGGCCTACTACCCGCTGATCGGTTAACTTGTGACAGGCGGAACATTTCATATCATATATAGATTTCCCCATTTTGACCATACCAGTATCTATTTCATCGGATAGTTCTACCTGGGTAATTTCCCCTATTCCTTTGCCTTCTGCAATGGATTTTGGGACTTCGGGCTCATTAATTTCCTGATTTTGAGATGTTGCGTCATTACTTTCATTATTGCCTGAGCCACAGGAAAAAAGCAATATGCTAAATAAAGCAAGCGAGAATAGAGTTAGATTTTTCATAGAGTATTTGTTTATTATGTGTTTTTAATAAGCTATTATCATCTTAGGATTATATTTATAGATTGGAATTTTTATTAAATAAATGATCATCAATAAAATTGAAAGTGGAATCAAGACAGATGCGCCGAATATCAGTTCGTAAAATACCGGAAGCTGTCCCCATTGTAGCCAATAAAATAGGCCTTGGACAAACAAAAGGAATTCACTTAATACAAAACCAATAACAAATAGGTATTTCCCTGTCTGCATGACTTTTTTTCTTTCATTCACAAGACCGATCCCAAATATTAGCGCAAACAAAAGTCCCGAAACAAAACCAAGCATGGTTAAATGGATAAATCCAACCATAAATGATCGAATGGTAAAGGAAACTACAGCTACAGAAGGCACTAGTACGGCACATTGGATAATAATTTTGAACATCCAAGAAAGCAATCCAAGGGCATAAAATGATTTGCCTAAAGAGGATTTATTATTCAAATAATTGGGTTTGTTTTCCTTAATCAAGTTAATAAACATCAGAAATGCTCCTAACTGAAATACTATGCCCAAACCGTTCAATATTAATGGAATAGACCCCCCCAAACCCCATTCCAGTACCAGCCCATAGGTTAAAATGACAGATGCCAAAAGCAAGGCATAAAACCATTTGAAGGTGCTGTGATTGTAATTGGAATTTTGGGATAACAAGCCCATTAACAAAGCCAAAAGAGAAAAGGTAAACCATCCATGGAATTGGAAATGCAAATAAAATTGGATGGCCAGCTGATAAAGTGTAGAGCCCCTTCCCAATGAAATTGTCAATGGCCCCAAACTCCACACCCCCAAAGTAGAAAAAACCAAAAGGACCAGCGCCGTCTTGAGTAACAAAGAAATTTGAGGATTTTTGATGTCCTGGTCACGCCATACAAGATAACAAAAGAGATAACTTGCCAATATGTGTAATGTAGAGAAGGTAATGGAAACAACACCATAGCCCTGAATTGGAAAACTGACCATCATCCCAAGCACCGTAATCTGTGTAAACCAGAACAGCCATGAATAAATAGGTTTGGCCCATACTTTTTTTGGTAGAAAACAATGGCCAATAAGAATATAAAGTGCTAAATAAACCCATCCCAACATGGTAACATGGGAATGACCATGCATTAAGTTCCTATAATCTAACCAATTGATTTCCCATATAAATGCCCCTCTTAGCATCAACCCCATTACTGAGGCTATAAAAAAATTAATAAGAGAAAATAAAACCCAATTCTTATTTATTTTCATTTTCTTAATTTTAATGATTAGGTGACAAGTATTATTAAATGCCCTATTGAAACAGCACTTTAAAGCCTGAACCATGAAGGAGCGACTTTGTAACAGGGGTGGTTGATGATTTCAAATCCTCATCTATTTCTTCGATTGTCAATCTTTTTCTATTCAATTGAACATTCTGGACACTCCTTAACAATACCTTCCTTCAACTCGATTCCGTCTATATTGCGTGTCATAAATTCTTGAATGATCATATAGCTGTCTTGATGATTGTTGATGTCTATCTGTCTATCTTTAAGCAGTGTTCTGATTTTTCCGTCATACTCTTGTTTTCCCCAACATACCGGGCAAGTGCCCTCAGGAGAAACCAATTCCTCTTCCTTATTTTCACTTTTAAAATATTGGATGATATTATCTATGATGTCCATATTTCTTGTTTTGGGTCTTCATTTTTCTGTTTCATTACGCTATACACTGTTTTTTTAATGCACTTTAATTGCATCCTTAATTACAGGGCCATTGTAAGGGTCACAACTTCTATTAATTACCTAAATATTTAATATTAATACTAATACATCTTCAAACCTGGGGTGTTTCCAATCCTTTGATTTGTATTTTATTTGTAAATATTTTCATTTTATTAACTGCATTGAATATAATTTTTAATAATGTGTAATTTAGTTATCTCTTAAGAGTCAGGCATTACAAATCTTCAAAGATTCATTATATATTTCACTCTTAGCACACTTCATTAGGTTTAAGATTGAAAACTTAAGCGGGTTACTTGATGTGGGAATTACTGAAAAAGGTATGGAAATATGGGGATTTTCTGGATTTTGGATAGTTCATTTGTCCACACAAAAAAAACAGGCAAATCCCATTTCACTGAAGGGAGAAGTGTATACCAAATATCAACAGAAGTTTATCTTATGATATTTAGTAGTAACCATTAAATAGTCGGGTGTTAAAAACCAACTTTTGAAAATTATAAAAAGTTTAAGATGACTTACCCATTATTTTATTTTCCCCATAGGTCATTATTCCATCTATGATTCCCGCAGGTGCAGTAAAGGGATGTTCTGTTTCTTTCCCTATTCCCATGATGTGCATTACTTTCCAGCCATTAACTTTCAAATAATCTGAAACCCTGGAACGATGGCAACGCCACCAGAATCTACTCAATTGTGACCATTTCATAAATCCGAATTTAATTATTTACACTATTTTTTTTTATCTTCCAAGGTTACCGTAAGGGTTAATAAAAAAATAGTTTCTTCCATAGCAAGTACGCTGTGTGGGATACGCTCATGAAGTGCCAGCATTTGCCCCTTGTTTAATTCAATAGATTTATGATCAGTAGTAAACTTTATTTTTCCTTCAATTACCTGTACGCTTATATGACCGTTTGCTGTATGCTTAGCCATTTCAGCCCCTTCGTGAAGAGCTATAAGTACAATGCGTAACCCATCTGTTTTAAAAACAGTTATGGCATTCCGATCGCTTTCTTTCCAGGTTGACTCTTGTTTTAATTGCTCAATAAAAGCCGGAATGTCAATGGGCACTAATTGTGCATCCAAAAGATGGTCTGTAGTGCGCTGCGGGGTTGCTTCATTAAATTTCTTTTTCATCACGTCTATTTCTATTTCTCCATCTCAGCCATCGCAATAGTTGCATGGGCGTAAGCTGCGCCTGCACGCATTTCTGAGGCAACCCAAATAGCCTCCATAATTTCCTCTTTGCTCGCTCCTTTTCTCATGGCTTGGGTAGTGTGTGACTGAATGCAATATGGACATTGCGTTACATGTGCAACAGCAACGGCAATCAATTGCTTTGTCTTTTCGGGAAGTGCTCCTTCCTCAAATACTGTTTTGCTGAAATTACGCCAAGCTTCAATATTTTTAGGAGCCAAAGCTGCCTTTTTATCTGCAAGATCCTTGGTTACTTTTGGATATAAATTTTCGTTTTTCATATTTTTAGTTTTTTATTTTTAACTCTTTATATCGACCGTATTACACGAAGAAATTGATTGGTAAAGCCCCATTAGTTATCGGACCATGAGCATGGCATGTAATTCTTCATGACCTTTTGATAATGAAATGGGCATTATAAATTCCATGATAATGTTGTTTTAATATTATTTTTGCTCATACCTATCAGTATTTGTAAAAAGGATCACATATGAGCAGCACAGCGCTTTATATTATGATGGATGGCTGCAATGGTATGGGTATAATCAACATAAGCGGAAACAAAGGCTTGATCTGAATTTTGCTTTGTTGTGTTTTCATAATTATTTGCAGATGAATTTTCACAATAAACAATGTTAAGATTTTTTATAAAACTTTGTATTACACTATTTTAATAATAGGTTACAGGATTCGCACAATATTTACTTTTTAACTTTATATTTAAAAAGATTAATTGAAGTTTTTCGTGATTTGTAATCGCGCGGACAGATAAATGGAATTTGTAATTCCAATAGACCCACCCTAAACAATATTAGGATTACAAACCTATTTTACCTTACCAAAACAAAAGTGCCAATCTAGGGACTGTTTCATCAATGGTGAAAGAGTATTCAATCCTGTAAGTGTAAGTCCCGCCTCCATTAACTTTTCATTATGATTTTTAAGTCTTGCGGTACGAAACAAAATATTCTTCCTACCTTTGCACCCTAATTCAATTTTACAATGCTTAATATTCGGAATATTGCGATTATCGCACACGTTGACCACGGTAAGACCACCTTGGTGGACAAGTTCATTCACATCTCCAAAATCTTCCGTGAAAACCAACAATTTGACGACCTGATCCTTGACAGTAACGACCTGGAAAGGGAAAGAGGGATCACCATTCTTTCAAAAAACGTCTCCGTTAGATACAAAGATCACAAGATAAATATCATTGACACCCCAGGTCACGCTGACTTCGGCGGTGAGGTGGAAAGGGTATTGAAAATGGCTGATGGGGTTATCCTCTTGGTAGATGCCTTCGAGGGTCCAATGCCTCAGACACGTTTTGTATTGGGCAAAGCTTTGGCTTTGGGATTGACACCGATCGTGGTGGTCAACAAAGTGGACAAAGAAAACTGTAGGCCTGATGAAGTCCATGAGGCTGTTTTTGACCTGATGTTCAACTTGGACGCCACCGAAGACCAACTGAATTTCCAAACACTTTATGGTTCGGCCAAAAACAATTGGATGGGACCCGATTGGCAAAATCCGACAGATACCATTCTTCCTCTTTTGGATGCAATCATTGAGCATATCCCGGCACCTAAGATAGATGCAGGTACCTTGCAAATGCAGATCACCTCTTTGGATTACTCTTCTTTTGTTGGCCGAATTGCTATCGGAAGGGTGAGAAGAGGAACAATCAAAGAGGGTGCACAACTGACACTCTGCAAAGCTGATGGGGTATTCAAAAAAGTTAAAGTAAAAGAACTTCATGTATTTGAAGGCTTGGGCAAAGTTAAGGCCACAGAAGTCCTTGCAGGTGATATCTGTGCAGTTACAGGAATTGAGGATTTTGAAATCGGTGACACTTTGGCTGATTTGGAAAATCCTGAACCGCTTCAAAGAATTTCGATAGATGAGCCTACGATGAACATGCTCTTCACGATCAACAACTCACCATTTTTTGGTAAGGAAGGCAAGTTTGTGACTTCAAGACACCTGAGAGACAGACTTTTCAAGGAAATGGAAAAAAACCTTGCTTTGCGGGTGGAGACTACTGACAACGAGGATAAGTTCCTAGTTTACGGACGTGGTATCCTCCATTTGTCAGTATTGATTGAGACTATGAGAAGGGAAGGTTATGAAATGCAGGTTGGTCAGCCCCAGGTGATTTTCAAAGAAATCGATGGTGTGAAAAATGAGCCTATCGAAACCTTGGTAGTGGATGTACCTGAAACTACTGCCGGAAAAGTAATCGAACTGGCTACCCAAAGAAAAGGTGAATTGTTGGTCATGGAACCTAAGGGTGACTTACAACATTTGGAATTCAAAATCCCTTCAAGGGGATTGATTGGATTGAGAAACAATGTGTTGACCATGACACAAGGTGAAGCTATCATGAACCACAGGTTCTCAGCATACGAACCATTCAAAGGGCCTATCCCGGGAAGAATAAACGGTTCCCTGATATCCATGGAAGGTGGGCAATGTACCGCTTATGCCATCGACAAATTACAGGATAGGGGTACATTCTTTATCGATCCGGGAGATGAGTTATATGCCGGTCAGGTTATTGGTGAAAACTCCCGTGACAATGATATCGTCGTCAACGTACAAAAAGGCAAGAAACTGACCAACATGAGGGCCTCAGGTTCTGATGATAACGTAAGAATCCAACCTGCCAAAAAGTTCTCCTTGGAAGAAGCCATGGAATATATCCAAAAGGATGAATACCTTGAAATCACTCCAAAATCCATCCGTATGAGAAAAATTTATCTGGATGAGAATGAGAGAACGAGGATGGCGAAGAAAGAAGCTTAGTAGATTTGAGACGTGAGATTTGAGATATGAGACTTGACCTCGAAGGTTTTTTTAACCTTTGAGGTCTTTTTTGTCTGCGTTTGGACCTTTGATCCGCCGCGGCAGACCGAAGGTCTTGACATTTAATTAAACCCTTTGGATCCTAAAAGGGGGGAAACCTTCGAGGTCCTGGCGTCCCGGTAGGGCAGACCTCAAAGGTTACGGGAGTAGACCTGCCAGATTTTGAAAATCTGGCAGGTCTACTTTTTTATCACTCTAACTGGTGAAAAGGAAGCACCCTAATCCTAAACCCATCCTGTTCGAAATCATCTTCTTGTGAAAGCGTGACGAGAAAAGCCTCTTTTTTATTGAAAAATTTCATCGCTTCCCCAAAGACCATCCAATTTTCTTTTTTATTGGTGGGACTTTTAAATTTTTTTCCATAAAAGTCATCCAACCGTATCGTTAAAAAAAATCCTTTCTCATTTTTCAATGAGATGCTTCAAACGACCTTGATATGACTGTAAATAGTTTCTTTTGGTATGGTCATTAAGAAAAGAAGCCGTGATCATTTTTTCAACAAACTCTGATTTTGAAATCATCAATGCCATGATATCATTGAAAGTTTTTTCGCTGATTTCTGCTTTCTCTGCTAGTTTGGCAAATTGCAAACTGACCTTTCCAAGCGCTATATTTCTCGGCAATAGACCATCGTCCAATGCAAAATCTTTATCTTCTATATGAATACGGCTATTGAGTAAATCATAAGCTGGACTGAGCCTATAATCCCTAAATGGGGTTTCCAATATCGAGAAATTTTTGAAGTGCGCATCCCCATTTGAAAAAAGGTAATTAAAGACAAGTACTTTTAACAGTTTTGGTGCCTCCAACTTATAGGTAGGTAAATACCTTTTCATCAACTCAAAGATCTCCAAATAATTCCCTAAATACTTGTAGTGCTCTCCATGGGTTTGCGGGGTTCTTTGTGCCAATGAAGCTAAATCATCTTGAGCTAATTTTTCTACTTTTCCGGACCCTTTATCCCCCCCTCTTCTCCCTAAACCTCTGACCAAATCTTAATGACTCAACAGAAACCACTTTAATCATTTTTGCTTCGGTATGGTTGGGGTTGATCAAATAATTAAACTCTGGGGGAACAATACTACTGGGCACTTTCAAAACCGCTGCTATATTTTCCATCACAAAATCATCTCCTATAAATTGTGTTCGGGTATGGGGGGATAAGCACTCCAGTTTTCCGGAAGGTCTTTGGACCTTAACTCCAAAATATCAACTTGATCAGGAATTTCTATTTCCACATAATACCTATCGGTTGGCAGGTCTTCACTGAGATCCAAATGAACAGAAACTTCCAAAGTTGCCAAGGCTCGCGATGCGGAAGTGTAAACCAGATAGGTGTTGGGGCTGTTCCAACGGAAACCTTCAGTCAAAGCAGCACCTGTTCCACTCAATGTGGTTTCAAGGTATTTCTTCCTTTCGATTCTATAAACCCTCATCAGGCAAGATTTCCATATTCCAGCCTGTTAAGGCAGTTTCTGACTTCCTGAATACCCGTCAATGAATCAAACAGACTTTCCGGTGCGACTTCCCCCAATGAAATATTTGGCTTTTTCAACCAACGCTGGAATTTTTCCTTTTCATCATTGAACACTTCCAATCCATAATCCAACAACTCCGTCAGGACCAAAACAACCTCGCTGTCTCTACTACTAAGCAAATCCTTGTCTTTCTTTTTCTTATTATAGGTAGTTTGAGGAATACCAAAAAGCTGCAAAACCTGCTTTACGGGTAAATCTGCCCTTTTGCTCAACACTTCAAAAGATTCATAAGGAAGCCCTTTTCTGATAATATTTACACGGTCCATTTGAGTCGGCCATTCATATTCCCCTTCGGCCAATTTTAACCGCCACTTAGGATTCCTTTCCCTTGGAATGCTTCGTTTAGGATGAAACCATTTGGTGCTCACGGATTTTTCTTTGTTTTCCATTTCATTAGCAGCATATATGCTATAAACATACAACATATTTATTGCAGCCCACACGCAAGACCTATAAAAAAAAGCTGAACCAATAAGTTCTAACTAAATTTCTTATTTGGATTTTGTCTTACATCAAAAAAAGAAAGGATATCATCCCATTTGATAAGCTTTTCATCATCTTGGGACTGCTCATATGACAAGTAAACTTCTTTTTTCTGATCCTCAGTCAGGGTATTCCAAAATTGTCCTTTTTCAGTTTTCTGTCCTTGTTTTAAAAAGTCATAAACTGTTCTGAGTAGCTCCTCATTTTCAATGGTATCCAAAATTTTGTGCAAATCAGATTTTAGCTCAACCGTTCCCATATTTGTTAATTTAGTTTTTTTCTTATCAATTAATTGATCATCAAAATAATAAAAATATCCAATATTACTGATGTACTATAATTTCAAACGAAAAGTTTTAAAAAAAACCGGACATCCCTGCCAGGTTTTTTTGTGTTTAATTTAATTCGGTAATTCAACAAATGAATCACTTCATTCCTGCTATTGAAGTCAGAAGAAAGGACAAGGTCAATCCCTTCTTATTTCTTGGTTCTCATAATTAACCCTCATCCCTTATCAGATTTCTCTTTTCGTTCGAAATGACAAGGAAGGTTAAATGCAAGTAGCTATCCATCAAAAAAAGGAAAGTTATTTAAGAAAACCTTGCCTTGTCACCTCTCTCCCGACAACAGTACGGGAGAGAGGTCTATAAACCTTCAGGGGAGATTAGATTTCTCTCTACGTTCCTGCCACGGCAGGAAGGCGAAATGACAAGGAAAAGCTTGTCTTGATTCTTGGTTCTGGTCTCTTGGCTCTAAAATCTCGCCTCTAATCTCTCGCTTCTCCAATCACTCTCCCTGCGCCAAGCTATATGCCCTCACCCCATCAAAGGCATAAAGGTTTTCTGTCTTGATAAAATCAAAGCCAAGGTCTTTAATTTGTTTGAGCAATTCCAAAATTTGGCCATGGCTTACCACGGATTGTCCGGCATTTTGGAAACGGCATCTCCAATGGTCTGTGCAGAAGGTTTCTCTCATTCCACCGGGAAATACTTTCACTCCCCTATTGGTAATTAAAGTCAGTTTCATGCCATCGGCATCTGCTTTCCTAAGCTTTTCACCCAGAATATTGGGATCTCTTCCGTCCTCATCCCAATCCAAAAATACATCTACACCGATAAGATCCTTTTTGGATTTTGTGACCGGCTTCAATTT
>NZ_JBGSXS010000271.1:0-6942 GCF_041751335.1 Aquiflexum sp. | reverse complement strand
GAGCTTTTGCCTGAATTGAGGGATATAGGAATGGTCACTGATGCCCTTTGGACCGATGTGGACAATGACGGGATTCTGGAACTGATTATTGTTGGTGAATTGATGCCTATCACTGTTTTCAAATATCAGAACGGTAAATTTCAAAAGCTCAAAGGCACAGGCCTTGAAAACCACTTTGGATGGTGGAACAGTATTGTTGCGGCTGATTTTGATGGGGATGGGGATATGGATTATATCGTTGGGAATATGGGTGCTAACAATTACCTCCATCCCTCCTTTGATAGACCGGTCACCGTGTATGCCAAGGATTTTGACGGAAACCAAAGTATGGATCCTATTACATTTGCCTATTTTAAAAACAACCATGGAAATTACGAGTCATTTCCAGTCCATTATTGGGATGACCTATACGGCCAAAGTACATTATTTAGGAGAAAATTTGCAGGATATAAATATTTTGGTAATGCAACAGAAAAGACTTTGTTTACAGATGATGAATTAGTGGACGTCTTCAAACTTAAGGGCAATTACGACAGAAGTAGCTATGTGGAAAATCTTGGAAATGGAAAATTCAAAATCCATGAATTGCCCATATTGGCCCAACTTGCTCCGGTAAACGGAATGGTCGTTGATGATGTCGATGGAGATGGAAATTTAGATGTATTGATGGTTGGCAATGATTATGGGAATGAAGTCTTTCCAGGCAGGAGTGATGCCTTCAATGGGCTATTGCTATTGTGTGATGGGAAGGGAGGATTTGAAGCAATCCGTTCTCATGAAAGTGGGTTTGTTGTTCCGGGAGATGGCAAATCCATGGCGATTTTAAGGGGAGTTGATGGCAAGCCATTATACTTGTCCACACAGAACAGGGGGAAGTTACTGATTCATCAGACCGTTGCTCTAAATGAGACCCGCTCCTTTATTCCTCCAAAAGGAATACACACAGTTTTGATAGAATTTGAGAATGGAAATACCCAAAAAATTGAAATTTTCAACCGTTCTGGATTTTATTCCAATTCAGGTATGTCTATCATAATTCCTGGAAACACAGTCTCGTTGAAAGGTGTGGATTATAAGGGAAATGTAGTGGATTTGGAATTTTGAAGAGACAGCGATTTTTATATCTATAGAGACATTAGAAAAAATTTCCTTACTAATGTTTTTTTATAGTCTTGATTTAGTCCATTATTTATATTCATCATAGATTGCGTCAGAAGAGGAATATCCTTTAAAAAAATCAGTTAAAGCTTTATCCTTAAAATTTATATCATCTTCGGCCTCGATATCTTCCATAAGAACAATGACCCTAATTGCTTTGCCTTGTTGATAATCCAATTTTGCCCGTATAGCAGCTGGAATGTCAATTTTGTTATTCTTGATTTTTGATTTAAACTCTACCGCTTTCATATTTTTCCCTTTTAACAAATATACTCAAAATCTCCTTTTATAGTTTCAGTCAATGAAATATCAAACCTTACCCTTTAGTTTAACATAAATCACTTCATTTCAATGATCAGATAATTTTCACTTGTACAACTCCCTAGCATCCGCCTCACAAATATCCACCATCAATTTCCCCACCTTCACACAGATATCTTCAAAATATCTTTTGCCCTTTTCAGCAGTTGCCTTTTTAGGATTGCCGATTCCGGTATCTTCAGTTACCTGAGACCACTTTCTTTCAGCCCAAGCCCATTTTTCTTTAAGGCCTGGGATCATTGACTTTTTCTCTTTCCCTTCTCCGGCTTCTTCAAGAGGCAACATCAATTCAGGTTTTAAGTGCAAGATCAAACTGCTTTCCATTTCATCGGCATGATCTCCTTCAATTTCAAAATACTTGGTTTTGTCCAATGCCTGAAACCAATTACAGGTCATGAGCATCATTTCAGGGAAAATCAAGCCCAATTCCCTTAACATGGTTTTGAAATCATTGCCACCATGACTGTTCACGATCAGGAATTTCTTAATTCCTTGTCTGTCCAATACAGTCAGGATGTCTTTGAGAATAGCCATTTGAGTACTTGGGTTCATATTGATATCCAAGTAGATATCACTTTGACCTGTATTTACACCAAATGGAATAGTAGGCAGAATGACAACTTTCGCACCTTTTTCCCATGCATATTTCCCTGCACCTGCCGCGACAGCATCTGCTTCAAATATATCTGTGCCATAGGGCATGTGATAATTATGTGCCTCTGTGGCACCCCAAGGTAAAACCGCAAGTTCAAATCGAAAATCCTTTAGATTTTTCCAGTTATTTTCTGCAAGTATGTATGGTCTCATTTTTGTTTTTTTTAGAAGCGAGAGATTAGAAGCGAGATGCGAGAGGCAAGAACCAAGATTCAAGACAAAAGACATAAGACACAAGAATCTGTCAAACTGGGGTCAATTCTTCCAGCTAGAGATTCTCCGAAATTCTGTGGGGCAGGCTTTCACTTAGCAAAATAGGTTATTTTTTAAATTCAAAGATCCCCAAGCTTGTTTTTAATGATAGTCGATCATAAGGTTTTACGGGACCTAACATCCGTCATCCCTCATCGGTCATCTGACAAATTCATATTTTATTCTTTATTCCTTATTCATCACATCCCTAACTTCTTCAAAAAAATCAACGATGCCAAATATATTTATCCGATTTTTTTTGAATCTTTATTCCTGAATAAATTTTATGTTTTTAGCTCAAAAAAATCAACATGTCTGATCGAAGATCATTTATTAAGAAATCGCTTATTTCCTCAACCATACTTTTGCCTTCAGGATTATTGGAAGCATGTGCGAATCCTATTCAAGAAAGCACCAATGAAAAATTCAAGCCACTGATTCTTTCCACATGGAACCATGGCATGCCTGCGAATGACAAGGCTTGGGAAGTGCTGATGGAAACGGGGAGCTTGATTGATGCTGTGGAGGAAGGTGTGAAAGTGACTGAATTGGATATGGATAACCTTTCCGTTGGTCTTCAGGGATTACCGGATAGAGAGGGGATACCTACATTGGATGCATCCATTATGAAAGGTGATGGGTCATGTGGCACAGTGGCCTTCGTCCGGCAAATAAAGCATCCCATTTCGCTGGCAAGAAAAGTGATGGATGAAACGCCACATGTCATGTTGGCTGGGGAAGGTGCCCGTCAATTTGCGATTGCTCAGGGTTTTCCATTGGAATCTGAAACATTAAGTCCCAAAGCAGATGAACTGTATCAAGAGTGGAAAAAAACATTATTGTACAAACCCATCATCAATATAGAAAATCATGACACTATTGGCATGATTGCACTTGGTGCTGATAGAAAACTTGCCGGTTCATGTACTACCTCCGGTCTTGCTTATAAAATGCACGGACGGGTGGGGGATAGCCCAATTATTGGTGCAGGCTTGTATGTAGATGATGAAGTCGGCGCGGCCACTGCAACTGGACTTGGCGAATCTATTATCAAGATCTGCGGGAGTTTTTTGATTGTGGAATTGATGCGTCAGGGCAGAACTCCCCAAGAGGCCTGCGAAGAAGCAGTCAGAAGGCTGATTGCTAAAAATAAGGGTATAGAAGATATTCAGGCAGGTTTTCTTGCCATTAATAAAGAGGGGGAATACGGGGCCTATGCTGTTCATCCGGGTTTTAATTTTGCCAGGCACCATAGCAACGGAAAAGACCTAGTCGATTCAAAAAGTAAATTTTAAAAAGATGTATATTTTATTGGAAGCTCCCGTGTTTACGGTGGAAGCGGGATTGAAAGCAGCCGAATATGGCGTTGATAGGCTGGAGCTCTGTTCTGATTTTGGGGAGGGGGGAGAAACCCCAAGTGCCGGAGCTTTGGCTTTTTTAAAGGAAAAGGTCCAGATTCCTGTTTTTGTCATGATCAGACCGAGAGGTGGGGATTTTGTATATTCCCCTGAGGAATTGTATGTCATGAGAAAAGATATTGCCTTCCTAAAATCGCACGGTGCAGATGGATTTGTGTTTGGCGCATTGGACAAGAATGGCCATGTGGATAAAGAGGCCTGTAAATACCTGATGCATGCTGTTGAGGATTCTCCATGTACTTTTCACAGGGCTTTCGATATCAGCAAAGACAAAGACAAAGCCATTGAGGACATTATCTCCTGTGGCTTTCAAAGAATACTCACCTCCGGTGGTGAAAATGATGTTTCTAAAGGAATGACCAAAATCCGAAAATGGCTGGATCAGGTATCAAATCAAATCATAATCATGCCAGGAGGAGGGCTTAAATCAGCACATATTACAGATTTGAATAATTTTGGAAAACTTAAAGAAGTTCATGCAAGCTGTAAGGCTTTTAGACCTACAGAAAGTAATTATTCTCACCCCTCGGTTTCTCTCTCAAATGATCCAAATGCTTTCAAACAAGTTCTCACAATTGACAAGTCGTTGGTCAATGAATTTTTGACTGAAATCAAAAACAATCAGGCAAAGTAAAATTATGTCCAAAGGATTTTCCAAGTTAAAAGTATCGATGAATAGCACTGGAATTATTGTTTTTTCTTTTGTCATTTTTGTGCTTTTTTATTCTTGTTCCCAAAAATCCCCAACAAGTAAAGAGGACTTTGAAATTTTGGAAGGCCTGGGCAAACAATCCCTCGAACTGTCAGGCAAGGAACTTTCTGATATGTATTGTGGTGCCTGTCACCTTAACCCACCTCCATTACTGCTTAATAAAGCTACTTGGAAAACATCAGTGCTTCCTGATATGAGAAGGAGAATGGGATTAATAACCGAGGATGATTTTGGTGTTGCCATAGGCGAAGATATAGATGCTCCGCCAGGGATTTATGCTACAAAAGCCTACATCACCCAAAAGGATTGGAATCTCATTGAGGCCTATTACTTAGATCGAGCCCCTGAAATTCTTCCTTCAATACGAAATGATCCTGACTTAGAAATTGATCGTGATTTATTTGAAATTTCGGTTCCTCAAACCTCAAATAAAAGACCGAACCTGACCACACTTTTGAAATGGCATAAGGAAGAAGGAGAGCTTTACCTTGGAGATAGGGCAAATAGACTGTTTAGGTTTTCAGGCTCAGATTTAAAGGTTATTGATTCTATTAAAATATCTTCTCCTCCCTCGGACATCAGGTTTAGAGAGCAAGGAGGTTTTGATTTGTTGACAATGGGTGTGATGGACCCTTCCAATTATTCCATAGGAAAGTATTCCTCCTATGATTCATTTTCCCAAGAGTCCTATATCGTTAAAAAGGACAGTTTGACAAGACCTGTTCATTTCACATTTGCTGACCTTAATCAGGATGGTCAGGAAGATGTCATTATTTCAAATTTCGGGAATCATGTTGGCAATTTATCTTGGTTGAGGAATTCATCATTAGGATATCAATCCCAATTGATCAACAATAGGCCTGGAGCAAGGAAATCAATAATTTACGATATCAATAAAGATGGATTACCTGATCTGATTGTCCTGATGACACAGGCCAGGGAGGGTGTTTATGTTTATATCAATTTGGGGAATGGAAGCTTTAAAGAAGAAAACTGGTTGAGCTTTCATCCTGTATTTGGCAGTTCTGATTTCGATTTTATAGATATGGATGGTGATGGTCATAGGGATATCGTTTTGGTAAATGGAGACAATGCTGATATATCTCCGATTTTAAAACCCTATCACGGTCTTAGAATTTTTTTAAATGACGGAGACCATAATTTTAGAGAATCATATTTTTATCCCATGCACGGGGCCACTGCCCTTTTGGTGGAGGATTTTGATCAAAATGGAAAAAATGATATTGCTGTGATTTCTTATTTCCCGGACCCTAAAAATGAACCCCTTCAAAATTTTCTTTTTTTCAGGCAAATCGATAAAATGAAATTCAAAACCTTTTCATTTCCGGAACTTGGCAAATGGTCTTATCTCACCATGGAAAAAGGGGACATCAATGGAGACGGTAAAACGGACATTGTTTTGGGAGCATTTGATTTCAAAACATTATACTCCAAAACACCTGATAATTGGGTGCCATTCGTACTCTTGGAAAACAAGATATCTTTAAAATAAAATTTTTCATTAAAATAGTTCAATCCTTTTTTCAGGTTGGATAATCTAATAATCTAAACTTTTATATGGTATATTTATTTTTTTTGAAAATTTGATTTTGATGTCTGAGATTTTTGGATTAAATTATTCCTCTCACTAAAAATGTATTTTGCTATGGTAAAAAGCTTTCAAGGCGTAAGAGTGGTTGAACCCAAAAAAACTGCAGCCCCAATTTTAGTAAAAGATCATATGAGCACCAATCTTGTCACTTTTCGTCCTAGTGATACGATTGACCATGTTCTTGACCTATTGACCAAAAGGAAAATATCTGGTGCGCCTGTTGTCGATAGTGATGGAAGTCTGGTCGGTATCATATCAGAAGTGGATTGTCTGAAAGAAATCATTAAGGGAAAGTATTCTAATACACCCACTTTTCCGGGAACAGTGGAAGAACACATGACCAAAAACGTAATGACACTTTCGCCGGACTTATCCCTTTTTGATGCTGCTCAAAAATTTCTTGATCATAAAATCCGAAGGTTCCCCGTGATGAAAGATGAAAGATTGGTCGGTCAGATCAGTTTGAGTGACATCATCAGGGCGTTTCCCAAATTGAGGGAGACAACCTGGTAACCATATTATATCTCAATCCTATCAACCTTGGTGGAGAAATCCGCCAAGGTTTTTTAATGTTTCCCAGTGTGACAAGCAGTATGGTCACATTTTTTATAATCAGCCTTTTTCTTATTATATCCTGCGCGTTGAATACAGATTTGTAGGGGAACTGCCTCCCGGTGGTGAAGGATGGGCGTTTAGGAATTCAGGGGCTCAGGATCCTGCTACTATGCTCAAAGACCAGGATTTCCCAATTTCCATCGAAGGCCAATTGTTGGACCGAATTGGATTCGGTGTTTTTCGTTCCGCGGAATAAAGAA
>NZ_JBGSXS010000270.1:0-10269 GCF_041751335.1 Aquiflexum sp. | reverse complement strand
CCATCGTTACATTCAACTTATTTTGGAACAAAGCTATATCCACACCAAAGTTGTATTGCTCGATTCTCTCCCACCTGATACTTGGATTTGCCAGGGAGGTAAGGGCTACAGCAGGAACGATGGTGTTTTGGCCAATATGATAATCAAGGCCGGTATTGTAAGTCTGCTCGAAAATATAATTCCCGATTCTATCATTGCCACTGATACCCCAACTACCTCTAACCTTCAAATCAGAAAACACATTGGATCCCGCAAGGAAACTTTCTCTTCCTATGTTCCAACCTGCTGATACAGATGGGAAAGTACCGTAACGGTTCTCAGGACCGAATTTGGATGAACCGTCCCTCCGCAAATTGAATTCAAAAAGATATTTTTCCTGATAGTTGTAATTTACTCTTCCAAAGAAGGATTGCCACGCTTCTTCAGCTGCTCCTCCACTAACAGATGGGTTTAATACACCACCACCACTAAACTCTTGGATATTATCAGTCGGGAACCCCTCAAGTGAACCATTAAAGCCATCTACTTTATCATAAATAATAGAGTGACCCAACATAAAGTTGAAATTATGGGATTCATTAAATGACCTGGAGTACCTAAGAATATTCTCGTTCATCAACCTATAACTGAAATTTAGATTATTACTCAAACTGTTAAGAATATTTTGATTTACAATATTACCTTCCCAGTCTCTAGTAGTTCGGGTTGGACTGAAATTTGAAATATTTTCAAAGTTTAAATTCAAATTACCACTTGTTTCAAAAAATAGCCCTTCCGCAAGTTTGGCACTAAGCCCGATCCTTTCACTGAAGTTGATATTATCACTTTCAAAATCTCCAATGAATCCTGTTTCTAAAACATTGTTAATTGGAAATGAGAAGTTTACATTTTCATAAGCTCCATCTACAAACCCCAGTTCTCCATTTGGATAACGTACAGGAACGGTTGGTGATGATCTCTGAAATTGGTTGATTATACCGGTTTCACCAGTGATTGCTCCCGCACCGCCCCTTGGCCCTCTGAATTTAGTCCAGTAGGCATTCATGACATTTGTAACTGTCAACCAATTATTTGGTGTGGCTGTAAGGTTGATACCCAATGTATATCTCTCATTTTGAAATTTGCCTTGTACAACAGCCTCTTGGTTAAGGTAACTTAAAGACACCCTATAAGTAGTTCTATCAGTTCCACCGGAAAAACCCAAATAATGGTTTTGTATTGGCGCATCTCTCAAAGCAACATCCGCCCAATTGGTATTTGCATACCTTTCTGGCATCGTTCCATTTCTAATTGCATTAATAGCTTCTTCAGAATATCTTAACGGTGCGTCAGGGCCATTGAAGTTGAGGTCCCTTTCATTTCTCAAGAGCGCATAGTCTACACCATCCAAATATTCAGGGACAACAGTTACTCTCTGAAAACCTATAAAGCTGTTATAATCAACAGAGAATTTTCCTTTGACTCCTCTTTTGGTAGTCACTACGATGACACCATTTGCTCCTCTTGCTCCATAAATAGCTGATGCGGATGCATCTTTCAGAACCGATATACTTTCAATATCAGATGGGGATAGGTTGTTGAATTCCCTTAAACCATCATATTGAATATTGTCAATCACCACTAGTGGATTGGTCCCACCAAAAGACCCTTGACCTCTTATTATGATACCTGATTGATCAGATCCTGGAAGTCCACTTCCTTGGGTCAATTGAACACCTGCAAATCTACCATACATCAATTGTCCTGAATTGGTTACAGGTTGGTTGACAGCATCATCGAATCTGACTGTTTCGACAGCCCCTGTAAGGTTGAGCTTTTTCTGCTCTCCATAACCCACCACCACAAATTCATCCAATAATGCCTCACTTTCCATCAGTTTGATGTTGAGGGTTGATTGGTTTCCAACTTGGATTTCCTGAGAATGGTATCCTATAAAGCTGAATACCAAAAAAGATTCCGATGATGGCACCGCAATCGTAAATCGACCGTCGATATCTGTGACGGTTCCACGGGTGGTTCCTTTGACTGTGATTGAGACACCCGGCAATCCATCACTTTCAGTTTGGGAAACTACAGTTCCCGAAACTTGTCTGCCCTGCTGGGCCTCGGCTTGATTAGCTATACCAATAAGTAAGGGTAAGATTAAGCATAAACTCCCTCGCCAGCAATGCGAAAGAAAACTATCAAGTCGACTCTGGGTAAATAATGAGTACATAGACATTTATTTAGGTTTATTGTTGTTGTAGAATTTTTCTACAACCAAATATCTTTTTTATCCAAGATTTGGAAGGGTATCAATCATTCAACTTGGGGGTGAAATCATTCAAGTTTTAAAAAAATGCTGTTTAGAGGGCATAATGCACGTTTTTGAGGATGATATTATCTAATACCTTCCAGAATCTTATTTTTATATTCTGATGGAAGACAACCAAATTGTTGTTCAAATGATTTTTTGAAGTACTTGTAATCATTGAAACCGGATTCATGTGCCACCTGACTCAACTTGATATCAGATTGAAGGATAATCTGGGCTGCATTCTTGAGTTTGATAGATCTGATAAAACCTGTAAGTGATAATCCTGTTAGGGATTTTATCTTCCTAAAAAGTGTCGATTGACTCATAAAAAGTTCATCCACCATGGTCTCAATCCCGAAATTTTCATTTTGGATATTATCATTGACCAATTTGATGGCTTTTTCTATAAACTCTGCATCAAGGGTGGATTCATGAACTTCTTCGGTATTTGGTTGGAACCTGACCTTATTGAAAAAATATTCTCTCAGTTTTCTCCTGTTTTCCAGAATGTTGGCAATTTTGGTTTTGACTATACCTGGATTAAAAGGTTTGGTGATGTAATCTTCAGCTCCTGTTTGTAATCCTTCCAATTCATAGTCCAACGAGGTCCTGGCTGTAAGAAGAATCACTGGGATGTGGGAAGTGCCGATATGACCTTTTATTTCCTGACAAAGCCTGATGCCGTCCAAATTAGGCATCATCACATCGGAAACTACCAAGTCCGGCATTTCTCTAAGGATAATAGACAGTGCATCTGCCCCATCTTCAGCTTCAAGAATTTCATATTCATCTTTGAGAAGTTCCCGCAAATAACTTCTGATATCTTCATTATCATCAGCTACCAAGATCGTGAATGGTTTTTCCTTTTTGGAATCCGCTTCGCTTTCCAACAGGTCAAAATCCAAATCTTCATGCAAACCCAGGGATTTGCTGTTCAATGTCAGGATTGTTGATTTGTATTCCTTAGGCTGTGAAGATGGTATAGGCAATTCTAAAAAGAACGTTGTTCCCCGATCAAGCTGACTCTCAATATTAATAATTCCCCCATGCAAGTCCATGATATTTTTGGAAAAAGCCAATCCGATACCGCTACCGACCATTTTGGCGGAATCTGAATGTTGTACCTGAAAAAATCTATTGAAGATTTTTCCCTTATTTTCTTCTGAAATTCCGATACCGGTATCTTTCACAAAGAGTTTGAGTTTGTCGTTGCTTACATCAATTTGCAGACTTACTTTACCCTGATCCTTGGTATATTTGAATGCATTGGAAAGAAGATTACAAATGACTATTTCCATTTGATCTCTATCAAAATCCATCATGAAACTTTCGGCATTGCTGTCAAAATGATAGCTGATTTTCTTTCTTTTGGCGACATTTTTGAAGCTATGGAAAATCTCTCTGCTAAATCTCACAAAATCCGAATTGGTCAGTTTTAGCTTCAAAAGGCCATGTTCTGATTTCCTGAAATCCAACAACTGATTGATCAGAGTCAGCATTCTTTTTGAGTTAACCTCAATCAATCCAAGTTTTTCTTTGACCGTCTTTTCAAGTTCAAAAGACTCTAAAAGCTCTGTAACTGGGCTAAGAATTAAAGTCAAAGGTGTTCTGAATTCATGTGAAATATTGGTGAAAAAGGTAATCTTGGCTTCGTTGAGTTCGTGTTCCTTTTCTTTTTCTATCTGAATGATTCTCAGTTCAGCTTCCAACCTTGCCTTCCTTCTGGATATATATCTGATCAAAAACATGATAGCAACTGCAAACAAAAAATAGATTATAAAAGCATACCAGGAATACCAAGGTGGAGTAGCTATATGGATTGCCAGTTTTTTTTCATGGCTCCAATCTTGATTGTTTCTACTGGCTTTGACTAGAAGTTCGTACTTCCCGGGTCTTAATCCTGTGAAATTAATTTCATTTTTAACTCCTATATTCACCCATTCTTCATTCATGCCTGACAACTTATAGGTATATGTAATATTGTCGGGTCCAAAGAAATCATTGGCAGCAAAACTCAAAGAAAGATGATTTTGGGCATAGTTCAGATCAATTTTTTCAGTGTTTTGAATAGATTGTTGGAGGACAACCTTACCTTCTACCAACTCACCAACCTCCAACGAACGATTGTTTACTATCAGTTTTGTGAAAACGATATCAGGAATGTTGAATTCATCCGATATTTTTTCAGGATTAAATGTGATTATGCCATTTGAGCCTCCAAAATACATCACCCCATATCGGTCAATTAAGGATGACCCAATATGGAAAGCATTGATCATCACTCCATCTTCCCTATCATAATTGATAAAGTTTTTAAGATCCTTTTGGTATTTGGTAATTGAAGTAGTGGTACTTATCCAAATATTACCCGTTTTATCTTCTTCAATAGAACAGATAAAATCATTGATCAATCCATTGTTTCTATCATGAAATTCATCCAAAATCAACTTATTATCCTTATATGTAAGTATGCTCAGACCTGTAGGTGTTCCTAAATAAATTTTATCCTGACTGAGATGTATATCATTGATAATCACACTGGAAACCTGTTGTTTTAACAGACTTTGCTGGTTGTAAAAACGGTCATTATCCGGATCATATAGATTCAGGCCTCCATAGGTCGCCAGCCAGATATTTCCCTGATTATCCTCTTTTACATTACTGATTCTATTATTGTCCAATACCCTCTGATTCTCAGACTCAGAATAGATTTTAAGTGACTGTAGTTTGGGATCCTGCTCAAAGTCTGTCATTTTCAAACCCCTTTCCTGAGTACCTATCCAAAGTCTATTTTTGGAATCAAGTAAAACCGTAGTCACTTTTTCTTTGGGAAGAACTCTAAAAGCCTTCGAAAAATCTTGATTTTTAACAACGTATAATCCAAAAGAAGTACCAATAAAAAGTGAATTTTCTTTTTCATAAATGGTGTTCACCTTTCCATTGAAAATCTGGGGAATTTTTTGGAAAACATCAGCATTACCTCTTACAAATAATCCCTCCGTCAGAGTGCCTTTATATAGATTATCCGCATTGTCCTTGAAAATCGAGATGATGTTTTGGTCAATCTGATTTTCCCTGTCATTTCCTGTAATCAACTGAAAGCCTTTATTGGGATAAAGAATCAATACCCCACCATGGGAGGTGGCCAGCCAAGCAATTCCATTTTGGTCTATATCAATGTCCAAAATTATTGAGTAGTTGATATTATCAAAATTACCTCCTTGGGGATTTGTGTTGATTTTTTCAAATTTGGTGATTTCAGGATCACTTATGTACAAGCCATCACCCCAGCTCCCAAGCCATAACCTTTGTCTACTGTCAATAGCCAATGATTTGACAAACCTCGCCTCTAATTCAATCGGGTGTTGTACAATCATTTGGGTTTCGAAATCGAAACTGCCCAGTTTCACTTTCCTTCCGAAATTACCCACTAACCAAAGTTTGTTTCTTTGCTCATCTTCAATGATGTTAAAAAACAAGTTTCCTGTCGGAAATCTGAGTAATCGGGATTCGGAAGGATCATATTTATGCAAGGTAACACCTGCAACGAACCATACATTTTCATGCCTGTCTGTGAGGATTTTATAAACCGGTTCATTCATGGGGTAATGTATAATCAATTTGTCCTCAACTGGGTCAACCACATACACTCCATTTCCCCAAGTACCTATCCACATATTGCCATCTCCTCCTTGGCTGATAGAGATTACCCTAAGTTTTTTATTAGGTGTACTGGAAAAAACATGGTTCAGACTTTTTATCTTGTTTGTTTTTGTATTGAAAACCGAAACCCCACCCTCTTTGGTGCCTATCCAGATATTGTTCAGCTTATCTTTAAAAAGTGTTTCAATATTTTCATTTTCCAATTCTGGAAAATCTTTACCTGGCCTGTACCCGGTAAACTCATACCCATCAAATTTTGAGACCCCTCCTTCGGTAGCAAAGTATTTAAAGTTATAATCATCACTGATCGTCTTGGTCACGAAATTGCTCAACAAGCCTTTCCTTACATCTATAAAGTCGATGGAAAATTCTTCATTACTCTTTATTTGGCCATGGGTCAAAATCGAAAGAGTCAAAAAAAGGTAAAGAAATAATAGCCTTTTCATGATCATTTTGGGTATAATGCGATGATAATATAGCAGTTTTGATTATTAAAACTGGAATAGGTAGGTGATTAATTTGGTTTTAATGATAAGCGTATCAATACAGATAATTAGTTTTGTAGCAGCCTCAAATTTGTATCAGGTTATTAAATACAAGTTAAAATGAAGTCAATTTGTTTACGGGGTGAAATAAATCAACCGTTAGGGCTATTCAACCAAAAAGTGATTCAAGTTAGCAGATCAATTGATTGGTAACCATATTCAAACTATTATTGAATAGATAATCTACATATCTGGAGCTAATTCCTTTATCAGTCAAAAAAATGACCCGAAACATCATAGCGCCCAAAACCTTTGCCATTGTTGTAATTTTCTTTATCTCGGCCATTCTACCTTCAATATCAACATTGGCGCAGGAAGATACCAAACCAAACGTGGTGTTCATTTTGGTTGATGATTACGGTTGGATGGATGCCGGAGCTTATGGAAGTAAATTCTATGAAACTCCAAATATTGATCAATTGGCAAAAAACGGCATAAAATTCACAAATGCTTATACGGCTTCTCCTGTTTGTTCGCCTACCCGGGCAAGTATCATGACAGGAAAATATCCTTCCAAAACCTATAATACAGATTGGTTTGGCGCTCCCCAACCCTGGAATTACCAAAAGCATTGGACAAGGAACAAACCATTGATACCGGCTGAGTACAGTCCTAATATGGCATTGGAGGAATATACCTTGGCAGAAGCATTTAAAGATGCCGGATACAAAACTTTCTTTGCAGGCAAGTGGCATTTGGGAGAAACAGAAGAACATTGGCCAGAAAGTCAGGGTTTTGATATCAATATTGGAGGAAATGAAAGAGGTGCGCCATCTACAGGAAATAAGTATTTTTCTCCCTATGACAATCCAAGAATGGAAAATGGTCCTGAAGGGGAATACTTGCCTTTACGGTTGGCACAGGAGACCGCTTCTTTCATTGATAACAATAAAGAAGATACTTTTTTCGCATACCTTTCTTTTTACTCGGTGCATACACCATTGATGACTACAGAAGAACTTGTACTGAAATACCTCAGGAAGCGGTCCAAACTGAACCTGACAGATGAGTTCGAGCTTGAATATGCAAACAAGAACAGAACGACTCAAGCGCATGCCGTCTATGCCGGAATGGTTGAGGCGATGGATACTGCGGTCGGGATGGTGTTGGAAAGTCTGGAAAGAAACAATTTATTGGAAAACACCATTATTGTTTTTTTCTCGGACAATGGAGGCCTTTCCACGGCAGAAGGAAGTCCAACATCAAACCTCCCCCTCAGGGCAGGAAAAGGATGGCTGTATGAAGGGGGAATAAGGGTTCCTATGATCATATCCTGGAAAGATCAGATACTTGCTGGTATTGAAAATAAAACCCCTGTTATCAGTATGGATTTTTACCCAACGTTGGTTGATATGGCAGGATTAAAAGACAGTTTTAAAGGTAATGGAGAAATAGACGGAGTCAGTTTAATGCCTCTTCTTAAGGATCAATCAGGATCATTAAGGAGAGAAGCACTATATTGGCACTATCCTCATTATGGCAATCAGGGAGGAAATCCCGGGTCTGTGATTCAGGAAGATGGCTGGAAGCTAATTTATTTTTATGAAGACGAAAGAATCGAGCTATATCACCTGGAAAATGATCTAAGTGAAAGAAATGACCTTGCTTCGAAAGAAAAAGAAAAATCAACTTACCTGAAAAACAAACTGATGGATTGGATTAAAAGCACCAAGGCCAGACTTCCTGAAAGGAGATCGGAAGAATAACCCAATTTCCCAATAGCTCTTATAAAAAATCAAAGCCTCCTCTTATTCGGATTCAAATTCAAATAACTGATCAACTCGTCATATCTTGAAGCCATGTCCCTGTAATAGACGAATACCTCATACTCGTTTTCAGTTTCAAAATAATTCCCTTCAAAAGAACTCATATCCCAGCCTTCATCTGTCTTAAAAGCATATTGGTAATCATACCAACCCTGCTTCAGCAATAAAGTGGCCTGATAGGTATTGGTCTTTTTGTTAAGCTCCATCTTAGCGGAAGGTTCATTGCCCCATTGGGTAAATGCGCCGATGATATAAGGTGTTTGCTTTAGGTTTTCCGCGGCAAGATTGAAGGTGACCAGCATGTATTCGCTTTCGCGTTCATGATTCTGTCGCTCCAGGTTCATAATGGCAAATTGCCCGTTCATATCCAGGTATTCAGAATAAACCCCCTGAGGTCTTGGCTTATCAACCACAGCTTCTGCATAGACGATATCATCTTCCATTCTGACCCAAGAGATATTCATCCCTTTGGCACGGACAAATCTAAGGTCTACAAACCTGAATTCATTGCCGCCCCAAAAAACATTGCTTCCATCAAAAAGCTGGTATTCAATCATCTTAGTATCTTCCCTGATCATTGTGGGATTGCCAAGTACCCGGCTGTTGTCCCACCTTTGGTTTTGCCGGATCATGACACGAAGGTTATTTTTAGGATCAAATAGTTCACGGGCCTTGTAGTTCAGGTTAATGTTGATCTGCTGAACCTGCCTCCTGTTTTCTGTTTGGCTAGGCGGAACTACCCTGGCAGCTAAATTGGCTATTTTCTGAAAAACCATAAACCTTTTGGTCAAAACAACCTGATTCTGGTCTCTACCTCTGTACACAATCAAGGCATAGTTCCCGGATTTGGTAACCCTGGGAGTGACAAAATTATAATGAATATAAGGCACCCTGGTATCGATGGCATAATTGTAATCCAGGATATTGAATTCGTTGTATTCATTGAGGAACTCAGGTTCTTTGAGATCCGATGGTGTCCAGTCAAAGTTACAATGTACCACTTTGACAGAATACATATCAGGGTCATAAGCCAAATCATCAAAGGACAGGTTGAGGACTCCTGAGTTCAACTCAATGACTGGGGAATTCATCTGAGCGGCAAATTCACTTGACCGTGGAAATAACCTTACGGATTGGATATTTTCCTCGAAAACGCGATCCTCATAGACCTTTTGGGCTGAAACGGAAAATGAAAAAGTCAACAGGATAATAAGTAATAAAATTCTGGTCTGCATTGTAATTTGGGTTTTTATTGGCTTCAATATAAAAAACTATGCCAAAATCAGGAAATGGTTTCCTGAAGTTGGCCAATTTCTTCTACCAGAGTTTCCCAATCAGTATTTAACTTTGTTTCCTTTTCTTTTAACTTGTTGTATTCCTGATTTATAGCATTGAGTTTTTCACTATCTTCATAAACTTCACTATCAGCCATTTGGGCTTCAAGGTTTTTTTTCTTCTCTTCTAAATCAAGGATTTTTTCTTCAATCACTGCCAGCTCCTGTTCTTTCTTTTTGAGGTCGTTTTTGGCCTGCAAACTTTCTGTTGGATTGAACTCTCTTTTTTTCACTTCGGGTTTTGGAGTGTTTTCAGGTTTTTTGGATTCAACGGGAATCAGTTCTTGTTGAGATTTCCAAAATACATATTCATCATAAGTTCCTGGATATTCTTTGATCTGATTGTTTTCGATGTACCAGATTTTATTGGCAACGCCACGGATAAAATGCCTGTCGTGGGAAACAGTTATGAAAGTACCTTCATACTGTTCCATGGCCTGTATCAGGATATTGACAGACTGCATGTCGAGGTGATTGGTCGGTTCATCCAAAAGCAGGAAATTGGCTTCTGAAATCATGGTTTTGGCCAAAGCAACTCTTGATTTTTCCCCTCCTGAGAGTACCTTGATTTTCTTAAAAACGTCGTCGTTGGTGAAAAGAAAACAGCCCAAAACATTCCTCAATTCAGTTTCGGTTTTCTTGGAACCTGCCTGCACCATTTCCTG
>NZ_JBGSXS010000269.1:0-13691 GCF_041751335.1 Aquiflexum sp. | reverse complement strand
TTGCGGGCATTGGATTATTTGGATTCCAGGGAAGATGTTGATAAGGAGCGGGTGGCAACTATGGGTATGTCCATGGGAAGTACAATGGCTTGGTGGCTTGCCGCATTGGATGAGCGGATTAAAGTGGTGGTGGATCTGAATTGTTTGACGGACTTCCATACCCTTTTGGAAAAAAATGACCTCAGCCTACATGGTATTTATTATTATGTCCCTGATTTATTGAACCACTTTTCTACTTCAAAAATCAATGGATTGATTTCACCCCGTCCTCATTTTGGTCTGGCGGGAAAATTCGATCCCCTGACCCCATTGGAAGGTTTGTCAATCATTGATGAAAATCTGAAGAAAATTTATGCAAAAGACGGAGCCCCCGAAGCATGGAAATTAAAAATTTATGAAGTGGGCCATGAGGAAACAGCTGAGATGAGGGAGGATATTTTACAATTTCTGAGGGATTGGTTGTAGAGGTTTTTTCTTTGCATCAGCCAATGAAATCCCGAAACCTTTTAAAAGAAACATTCTCTTCCAACTTTACTCTGCCCCCAATCTTCCAATTTTCCAATTTTAAATTTTTCAATTAAGAATACCGAACATCGAATGATAAAGTAAGACATCGCCAAGATTGAGCCCCTCAATCCCCAAACCCATACTCCCTTTCCACCAAACAAATCCTGGCCTTAAAGGTAGAATACCATTTTTCACGCCCCATTTTTTGGGCAAACAAGTGTTCGGAGACCATTTTCCAATTACGGATGGCTTCGAGGCTTTTCCAATAACTGACAGTGATACCAATGCCGTCCCGGGCGGATTCATGACCTAGGTAACCCGGCTGTTTTTGGACCAATTGGACCATTTCCTCGGACATCTGCTGGTAACCTTCATCTACGTTTGTCCGAATACTTGTAAAGATGACAGCGTAATAGGGAGGCTTGGGTGTGTTTGCTATTTTGCTCATATTGATAGTAGTTAAACATATTATTCTCAAATTTGGATATTCAGTTATGAAAAATCACCTTTTTTTCTTTTTCTTTTTGTTGACAGTATTTGCGGCTTCGGGGCAGCAGGTTAGGCGATTGGGCATGGAAGGGAGTTATGGTTTTATCATACCGCATTCCTCTGAACTCCGCTCCATTTCGGAGAGCAATCCATTTGGCTTATCTGTACATTATCAGCTAATGAAACAGGATAAAAAAAACTGGGATGCCTGTAATTGTTTCCATTATCTCGGGATTCAAGCTTCCTATCACAACTTTGGGAATCGGGACGTATTGGGCTCGGCTTACCATCTATCAGGAACCTTTGAGCCTATCTTGTGGAAAAATGGACCTTTCTCTCTCACCGTGCTTACAGGAATTGGTCTCAGTTACTTGGATCAGGTTTATGACCCAATTCTCAATCCTGATAACCTGTTCTTTTCATCTCCTTTAAGTTTCCTAGGCTTCGTCAATCCAAAATTAGAATACAGGTTTGGGGATGATTGGGGCGTAAATCTCTCATTGGCTTACAACCATATCTCCAATGGCGGCCAAAGTCAACCCAATAAAGGAATCAATTACCCCATGATGGGAATCGGGATCAACCGATATTTTGAGTCGTCATCATTTCCAAAGCATGAAAAATCAATCTTGCCTCGTACCGTCCAATGGTATATGGAAATTGCTTATACCAACCGGGAGTCAAATTGGTCTGAGGGCAGAAAGCCTGTGTTTACGGTTTTGGGTGGATTTCATAAAAATCTGACGGCCATTAACGGATTGGGCGTAGGTATAGAATTCACCAAAGATTACGCTTTGGAGGTCGAAAACAGCAGGATAGAGGCATTGATGCCGGCGCCTTTTATTGCCCATCATTTTTTATTTGGAAGATTTGATTTCAACCAAAGGATGGCTGTTTATCTCAATAAGCCAATGGGCTACCATGATTTCATTTTTTACCAGCGCTATAGTCTTATGTATAGGATGGTCCAGAACTTCTCAATGGGATTTTCACTCAAAGTCCATGGGCATGTGGCCGAAAATATTGACTTTAGGATATCCTATAGATTCTAGTTCCCAGAATCTGCTTCCGTCTTTTGTCTCTATGGTGAAACTGGTTCAAACTTCAATCCCGAAAGGCCTGCTTGACGTCAGGTAGTGATTGAATACCGACAGGTTAAATGCCCCGGGAGAATCCCGGAGGAATCAGGAAATCCACTCCAATCCTAACTACCCCGAAGTAGGTTGAATCCAAACTTTCAGTGTTGGGAATCTTTAGATCACTGACATCTTTTATCTTGTGTCTTATGTCTTGTGTCTTATGTCTTATGTCTTGCATCTTCTTCTTCGGACTTCAGACTTCATCATTTCTCCTTCCCCAAATATTCATTGGGAGTCATCTGATAGGTTTCTTTGAAGCATTTGATAAAATAGGATGGGGAACTAAAACCTACAGCATAAGCAATCTCTGAAATCGAATCACCTGATTTCTCAAGTCTTTGTAGCGCAAGTCTGAGTCTTTGGTCGCGGATAAAAGCTGATGTTGAGAGACCGGTAAGTGCAGTTAATTTTCGATGAAGCTGCATTCTGCTCATGCCCAGCTTTTTACAGAATTCATCCACGGTGAGGTTGGAGTCTCCAAGATCCTCATCGACTATGTTTTGGATTTTCTCGAGGAATTTTTCATCTGTGGATGTGACTGCAATTTCATTGGGGGCAATACTGGTTTTGCCGGAATACCTAATTCTTAGATCCCTTCTCAACTCGATCAATTTCTGAATCCGTACCAAAAGCTGTTTGATGCCAAATGGTTTCAGCATGTAGTCATCTGCGCCTACTTCCAGCCCTTTAAGGATATTATCCTCCTCGGATTTTGCAGTAAGTAGAATGATTGGGATATGGGAAGTTTTTTCATCTGATTTGAGTGTTTGACAGAGTTCTATACCATCCATCTCAGGCATCATCACATCTGAAATAATTAAATCAGGGATTTTTTTTAAGGCTAAAAACAGACCTTCACGGCCATCTTCGGCTTCAATTATTTTATAATAAGGCTTGAGTTCACTGATAATAAAAGACCTAACTTTGAAATTATCTTCGACCACTAGGACAAGAGGAGCGTCTTCACCGGCGATAAATTCATGTCCTTTGGGTTTTTGGATTTCATCGAATTCCTCTTCCTCAATCACTAGTTCGGGTCTGAACGCATACTTCTCAACCGGAATAGTGATGTTAACTTCAAAAAAATCTTTTTCCTCAAGGTGAAGATCAATATTACCTTTATGGAGTTCTACCAAGTCTTTGACCAAAGGAAGGCCAATCCCAAAACCTTCAATTTTGGTGTCCGGCTTATAGAATTTGTCAAAGAGATGAGAAATTTCTTCTTTGGTATATTTGACCATGCTGTGGTTGGCAACCGTTAGATGCAACTGAGAGTCTTTGATTTTAGATTTGACCAAGACTTCGGTGCCAGGTCTACCGTATTTGATGGCATTCTGCAATAGATTACCTACTATTTTTTCAATTTTGTCAGGATCAAACCATACCTCTGTCATCAATGGGATGTCTGTCCTGATCCTAATGTCTTTCTCAGCTGCAAAATAGAAAAAATTGGACACGATGGACTGTAATAGTAGCCCTATGTTCCCTTTTTGGATCCTCAGTTTTAGTTTTCCTGATTTGATTTTTGAAACTTCCAGCAACTGATCCACAAGGTTAAGCAATCGTTGGGAATTCTGTTTGATCAGATTGAGCTGGGATTTGAATACCGGGTTTTCTGACTGGCTCATCAGCCTTTCTACAGGTCCGGCTATCAGTGTCAGCGGTGTTCTGAATTCATGGGAAATGTTGGTGAAGAAATTGGTTTTGAATCTATCAATTTCCATAAGCCTGTCAGCTTCTTCTTCTTTCATTTGGATCAGGATTTTTGTCTTCCAGCGCCATTTGAGGTATTGGTAAATCCAGACTATTGCCAAAATAAAAAACAGTAAATAGGCCAGTTTTGCCCAAGTGCTCAGGTACCATGGAGGTAGTATGGTGAATTGGAAGGAAACGGGTTCTTCAGACCAAACCCCGTCATAGTTGCTGGATTTAGCCAGAAAATTATATTCCCCCGGGGACAAGTTGGTATATCTTGCTTGATGGTTGTTTCCGGACTGAACCCAGTTATCATCATGGTTTTCAAGTTTGTACTGGAATTCATTTTTGTCAGGAGAAGAAAACACCAAACTTGCCATATTGATGGTTAGCGTATTTTGATTATGTTTCAGTCTGATGTCCTCAGTGATGGTGATAGGTTGGTCAAAAGTATATAAGCCCGTAATAGCTGTTTTTGGTGGGATTTCATTTAGAGAGATATCCTCAGAATTGAACCAATAGAAACCTTCCAAACTCCCAAAATATAACGAACCATCATTATTTTTAAAATATGCCCCGGTATTGAATTCCGTAGCCAGTCCATCATAATTGGTATAATTGGTAATGGCATAAGCAAGGTTTTTGGAAGGTTGTAGGGCTATTTTTGTAATACCTTTGTTGGAGCTCAGCCAGAGATTGTCAGCAGCATCGGGCAAAATACCGTAAATAACGTCATTGGCCAATCCATCTTTGGTTGAAATTCTGCTCAACGCTCCATTGTCAATGTTAAGGGCATTGATTCCGGACCCGTTGGTTCCGATCCATAATGTGTTTTTTCCGTCAAAGTATAGGGATTTGATACTGTTGGAGGAAATGGAGTTGGGATCATCATGTTGATGTGCTATGGGATAGAATCTTTCTGAATCAATTTCAAATCTGGCTATACCTTGATTTTCAGTCCCTATCCACAATTGACCTTTTGGGCCTTCTTCAACTGTACGGATATTGTTGCCGGGGATACTGTTGGAGTCATTGGGGTCATGGGTAAATTTCCGCACCACACCTTTTTGGGGATCAAACTGGATCAGCCCATCATTCCGGGTCGCTAGCCAAAATCTTTCTTCACTGTCTTTGAATATTTTCCAAATGGTATTGCTTGGTAAGGGAACCCTACTTTCTGCATTATAGTGGGTGAAATGGCCTTTTTCTAGATCCATAATACTGAGTCCCTCTTCCTGATAGCCAATCCAGAGCTTGCCCGCACCATCTCCCATTAAGCTCATGACCCTATCACTTAAAATGCTATTAGTCGATTTTCCTTCACTTGACAAGGTTTTCCATGTTTTGGTCTTTGGATCAAAAGAGGTAAGACCTTTCCCTGATGTTCCTATCCATATTCTGTCTTTTTCATCCACATACAATGCCCTTACCACATCAATATTGATATTTTGAGGTACTTGTTGGTTGTGAAAGAAATTGAATTTCTCTAGGTAAGTATCATGAAAACTCAAGCCAGCACCATCAGTTCCAAACCACAAAGTCCCGGTGTAATCTTCAAAAAGACAAAGGATATCATTATAGTATACCGATCTTGGATTCTGTTTCTGGTACACATAATTGTTTGAAGTTTTTTGTTTTATGTTCAACTGAATGATTCCCTGTCCATAAGTTGCTGCCCAAATCCTTCCCTTTGTATCCATCATGATATCCAAAATCATTCGCTTTTCAATATTTGCCGGAAGATTATCAAAAACAGAAGTGATTGGTTTGATGGATTTTTCACCTTTTGAGATCAGCCAGATTCCTGCATTCAAGGTGCCTATCCAAATGTTTCCTTCTGGATCAGTGATAGCACATGAGTAGATGTTGTTGTCATTGGGTAATTGGAAATAAGTGACTGCTTGATTTTGTGTATTCAAGAATACCACACCATCTTTAAATGTCAATAAGAGTTGACGCTCATCAAAATCAGAGATGTCCAATATCTCTCGAGCTGGGTCCGTCCAGACCATATCCGGAGATTGAATGCTTTCATTCCATTTGAAAAGCTGCCCCGAAAATGTCCCTATCCAAATTTCTCCATTAAGGTCTTCATGTAAACTGTTTGCGGCATTGATACCTTTTATCGGGATGAATTCATTTTTCAAGGGATCCAAAAGTTCTGGAACTGATGATTCAGGAATGATCCAAATCCTGTTTTTGCCATCAGCGAACACCTTGCCCAATTGCAAATGTGATTCCTGAGTTATATCTGCAAATTTTTTGTTGAATACCTTAAATTCTCTGCCGTCAAACCTGTTCAGCCCTTCCTGGGTAGCAATCCACAAAAACCCGACTGAATCCTGCGTCACGGAGACAACGGAATTTTGGGAAAGCCCATCATTTACAGATAGCTGTCGGAAGGATAAGTCTGATTGACCAAAGATTGGATTTGCCATAATGAGGATTATGGCTATTAGACTTAGGGGTTTTATGATTTTGAAAAACTGTCTCATGCAAAAGAATATCAGCTTTTAATTTGCAAATAATCTTTTATATGGTTTTCAATTGTATAAAATTGTTCATAACAGGAGTGGTTTTGTCTATAATCAGTCAAGTTTCCAATCTAAATTCCAAGAATTCTTGCCAAGCCTCAAAGTCATGGCATGAATAAGTGTGGCTCTAAGTCTTGCTATAAATTGTTTTTATAAGCTCGGAATGGGTCGTAAAAAGAAAAAAACATCTGATTTGCCATGTTTTTTATATTTTAGGCATTAAATTATTAAGTGACTTTGAAAACCTGTTCCATCTATTCCTTGGCATGATAAGAGCAATAATTATTGATGATGAACCCAAATCCATCCAATCCCTTGAATGGGATTTGAAATTTTTTTCAGAGCAGATTCATGTTGTCGGCACTTTTGACAATGTAATCGATGCCATCAGGAAAATTGAGGGATTGATACCGGATGTGGTATTTTTGGATATTGAAATGCCGGAAATGGATGGATTTCAGTTTTTAGAGTACTTTAAAGATAGAAAATTTGAAGTGGTTTTTGTAACTGCCTACGCGGAACATGCTATCCATGCCATCAAAGAAAGGGCCCTGGATTATTTGTTAAAACCGATTGAAAAGGAAGATTTGACTTTGGCAATCAAAAAAATAAGTCAAAACAAGAAGAGAAGAAATTTGTCAGAAGTGTTTCAAGATGAAAAATTGGTCTTTCAGGGAACCAGGTTGAAAATCAATTCAGATGATAAAATGGTATTTCTAGATCCCGCAGATATTGTTTATTGTGAAAGTGATGGCAGTTATTCAAGGATCATTACCGAAAATAATGATGTGGTGTATATATCCAAAAAATTGAAGTATCTTGAGGAAATGCTTCCCTCCGAACTGTTTTACAGAATTCATAACAGCTATCTGATCAACCTCCAAAAGGTAAGCTTATTTGAAAAAAACTCCTCCAAAGTAGTATTGGTATCAGGGATTTCTTTACCGGTTTCCAGATTAAAGAAATCAGGATTTTTGAGCCGGTTTTAAAGAATTGAAATGATAGAAAGTCACGGTATAAGATCTTGGATGTCGGTTCTTGAAAACAGCAATTTCAACGGTTTGGGTTGGGCGGTTACCAGTATCCTTTTTTATCTTTCAATTTACCACTTCTTTTTGTACATCAAAAATAGAGAGCGGTTTTATCTTTTTTACAGTGTCTATGCTTTTATCAACGCAGTGAATCTTCTCAAAAGGGTAAAAGGTGTATTTACAGAAGATATATATAATGCTTGGCCGGAATTGTTTATCCATGCCAATTTCCCGATACAGTTTGCAAGTTATTTGGTGTTTTCATTTTTCATCATGGAAATCCTTAATTTCCAAAAGCACTACCCAAAGTTCAAAGTATTTTTCATAAGGTACGCTATTATCATTAGCTTGATATTTGGTGTTTTGGTTGCAGGTAGGTATTTATGGGATGGATATGAAATGATGAGGAATTTTTACATGAAAATTTTTTATCCTATCACCCTTTTGTTCACATTGTTCGGAATTTACCTTGTTGTAAAAATACCTGAAAAGGTAAAATATTATATTCTTACAGGCTTCTTGTCATTAGGGATTTTTACCTTCATTTTTGCTTTCCTGACCTTTGGTAAGGATGTGAGTATTACCAATAAGTATTTTTACCTTTTTTATATCCCTGTCCTTTTAGAGAATTTCCTATATACTTTCGCTTTGGCCATCAAACAAAGAGAAGTTTACGATGAGAAAATTTCCATAAAAAAAGAACTTATTGACCAAGAAGAGGTCAATGAATACCTGAGAAGTCAGCTCAATGAAAAATTGAAGGAGGAGTTGGTGCGCAAAGAGGAAAAAATCTATTCACTTGAAGCAGATGCCAAAGAACAACGGATGGCCAAATTGAAAGCCGACTATGAGAAGGAAATCACCCTGCTTCATCTACAGTCGCTCAGAAATCAGATGAATCCCCATTTTATTTTTAATGCACTCAATTCCATCAAGGTTTACCTGATTGAAAATGACAAGGAAAATGCTGTAACCTATCTCAATAAATTTGCAAAATTGATCCGTATGGTGCTCGAAAGTTCAAGGATGTTCAGCATATCATTGGGGGAGGAGCTAGATATTGCTAGGCTGTATATCAGTCTTGAATCCATTAGGTTTGAAAAAAGCATCCATTTTGATCTCATTGTTGGGGAAGATGTAGATCTTGTAAACAGCAAAGTACCCCCTTTGATCTTACAGCCTTTCCTTGAAAATGCCATTTGGCATGGGCTTATGTCAAAGAGGGGTGATAAAAGCATTACTTTACAAGTTTTGAGATTTGGAAAAAACTTAAGGGTTTCTATAAGAGATAATGGTGTCGGCAGGAAAAAATCAGAAGAAATGATGGTCAATAAGTCCATAAAAAAACAGTCTCTTGGTATAAAACTGAATTCAGAGCGCCTTCGGTACTTCAACGAAAGTGAACATGTAGAATATCGTTTCGAATTCATTGATCACACTGTCCATTCCGGTCAAGAAGGTACTGAGGTGGTGCTTTATCTGGATCAGGCCGCAACTTGATAAGCAAATATGCAAATGGTAAATCCAAAATAGATTACCAGTCCCTCTAAAATGTTACAATTTTATTATAATGTGATACAATCAATATATCCTGTTGGTTTCTGCAATTCTATATTTGTCATCATTTTGATTAAACCCGGCAATAATGATGATAGAAAATCAAAAAATAGAAAAAAAAGCATCAAGGATTCAAACCCTTATTTTGATACTTTTAACTTTAGGGATTTCATGTCAAAAAAACGACACTTCCCAAAAGACAATCTCTGAAAAATCCCAGAACTTAACGGGCATATCCATTCAGGATTTGGCTTTAACAATACCCGTCACCCGAGAAGAGCTTAAAAAGTGGATTCCAGATCAAATCGGGGAATTCAGTATCATTAAGACAGTCATTGGATATAAGGAGTCGGTAGAAATGAGTGCCATCAAAGCCACTTATAGTCATCAGTTAGATACATCAAAGCAAGTGGTATTAGAGATCCTTGATGGTGCAGGTCCGGTTGCTTCTGTCCTTTTGTCGGGAAGTATCCAAAAACTGAACCTTGATTTTCAGGAATTAAAACCTGATGGTTATTCCAGAATCCATGAAAGGAACGGGCATAGGGTATGGGAGGTAGAAAACACCAAGGAAGAGGTTGCGGAACTTGAATTCATTCATGCGGGTAGATTCCTTGTTACCCTAAAAGGCCATCATCTCCAGAATGAGGAATTGTGGTCTTTGCTGGATTCCCTTGATTTCAAAACCCTTAAGTAATTGGCTTTTTCATTCTCATCATCCTTGCCATAGACAGTATCCGCTCCTATCGGCACGCAAGTCTCGTCTCTCGCTTCTCGCTTCTCATATCTCTCTTATTTATAGATTTCCCCACTATGTTACACCAGTATGATACTTTGATACATGATTGATATGGTTAGGGGCAGCAATGAAATAAATTTGACCATTCAAAACTTTTAAATGTATTACCAATAATCAATTGTAAAATATGAAAGCTTCACTAATTCTTTGTTTTATGTGTTGTTTTTCCTGGGCCTTTGCACAGGAAATTACAGGAAATATCAAAAACCATGAAAAATCCGATATGGATTTGGTCCTGATGCTATTTGGGATGGATTATCCGATTTCAATTGGCACTGTTAATAAAAAGGGGCAGTTTACTGCTAACCTTGAAAATGCCAGTTTGGATAATATCCCTAAGGAAAACCTAGCCATGTCAAGTGGAGAACTTTATTTTAATTTCTACTTCAAATGTGCCCGTGATGCTTTTGGAGATAATTATAACAAAATGGCCGCAAGTCAGGATTTTGTCAGGTTGACCAAGAATGGAGATTGGGCCGGTACGGTGTTTTTGGTTTCTGATGAAGGACTGCGGCCTTGGATTGAGGACTCCGGCTATAACAATGCCATAAAAGGTTCTTTTTATGAAGTGATGTATGTAGAAGAGGATTTAAGTTTGAATATGACCTGCACCAGTAGTGTTTATGCATCCGATAATGAAGAAGTAGAAACTGAATACATTTTTGATATCCAATTGAAAAAGGGCTTCAATTGGGTGGAATACACCATAAATGAAGTGTATGAGACAGATCCCAATATCAGGGCATCTTTTCCTTCCAAAGTAACCATCAGCAATATGAAAGATCCTTCCAAAATGCTTTGGGTAGGTACTTATTACTAATTCTTTAAAATTTAAATTATGAAAAAATTATTAATGATCAACTGGGCCTTACTTGCTGTGATGGTTTCCTTTGCAAGTTCAGGTTGTGGAAGCAAAGATGGTGATGATGGTATGGATCCTAATGATAACAACAATTCAGGATATTTTGTAAAAGCAAAAGTAGATGGTACGCAGGTAGAATTCAAAACCGAAAACCTATTGAGTGGTGAAATAAGTTCCTCATTACCGGATATATATGATTTGGCTTTGATGGGAGGAAGACAAGTGAGTGGACAATCTGGTTTGGCAGAATCTATTACAATTGTATTAAGGGAAACCGCTCCCATTGCCGAAAAAGGTTATACCGGACTTGTTCCATTTGAGTTTGGTTTAAAAGGGGTACTTCTTGGATACGCCTATGATGTTGAAGATATAATTTTCACGACTGATGTTACTAATCCGACTGTTAATCTTGAGATCACTGAAATCAGGCAAACTTCCATCAAAGGGAAGTTCAGTGGTGTTGTCAAGGATTTTCTCAGTGGAGAGACCAAAACCATAACTGAAGGAGAGTTTTTTGTACCGAGACGGAATTGATTTTGAGGGTGACTATTTAATTGAAACTTAAACACTGATTCCTAACCTGTCCACTTAACTTGGACAGGTTTTTTTTATTAATGTTACATCAGTGGGATTTTTTGGTACAATTCTTTTATCTCAATCGGTTCATTGGAGATATATTTGATTCATTATTAACCAACAAATTTATTTAAAAATAGGAAATACACTTTTTCCCTTTTGATTTTAACTTATAAAATTCTGTATCATGAAAACTTTAAAACTCACACTGATTACCTTCCTGCTGTCGATACTTTTGATTTCTTGTGAGGACAGCAATTCGCCCACAGGAGTAATAAACCCTGAAAAATTCACAGCGGTCGTTGTTGGAGATGTCAGTACCGAAATCACTTTCGATGAAGATAAATTAATGGCTGTTGCTGGTGGGGCAGATTTCGAAGATGAATCAAACTCATACCTAGCAATCACACCTTCTGGAGAGTCTTCTATGGTCATTAATCTGTATCCTCCTGATAACCATCCAAGAAGCAATGATGTCATTTCGATCACCATCAAAACCATAACCCCTAAACCCTGGACAAGGGACAAGGAATACACGACAGCATATATTAATCAACTGCAGAATTTTGAGGAATACGCAATTGTATCTTACTGGAATGATGAAGACAGAAGGGATTATGTATCCTATTATCGCTTTGAATCCAGCAATGATAAGATCAAATTATGGCGAGAGGGCAGATTGCTCAAAGGTTCTATTAGAGTTCTTCAGTTAACGAATTTTAACGGGTCCCGAATGGTAACCATCGAAAGACTGGATTTTGAATTGAGACCTGAAGATGATGATTTGACAGACTAACCTTAAGATTATGAAAACAACCTATTTGCTTTTCTTCCTTTTTATTTTGAACTGCCAATTGAATGACCAAGACACTTTATCGGGCATTATCTATAATTATTCAGATGGAAAAGGTCTGATCATTTCCTATGATTTAGTGACTGGGGAAAAATACACTTGGGGAAAAATTGATGATGAAGGTTTGATTACAATTCCTTTGTCAGACACTTACTTGGATGATATCAAGAAAATGGCTGCTAAAGCCCAGAAAAAAGCGCCAAGAGGGTTTACATTAAAACTGCCTACTGTCGAAAATACTTTTACATGCAGGTATCCTGATATGAAATTTGAAAATCCCGGTTATTTGGTTTCCGGCTTACCGGACTTACTGCTTACGGACAATAAGAAAAAAGCGGAGAACGGAAGGATTTACGCCGTTAACAATCCGATCATTGCAAATTGGTTGCATAATTACGAGCAAGGGGATATTGCAATAGGATATTATTTGATGTTTTATTTTGCTGAGGATAAAGCTTCTGCAAAAGGTACATGTATGACCGCCAGCTATACAGGTCTGGGTGATGAGAATTATGACAAGTTTACGATTTTTGACCTTGAACTTTCAAAAGGTTGGAACATTGTGAAATATGAGATTGATGAGGTGTTTGAATCAAAGAATGGCGGGATTTTTCCAGAGGTAATTAAAGTCACAAAATCGGATGATTTGCCAGATGACCTTACTTGGGTGAGGGTTAAGTAAACCTGATTGATTTTTTAATATTTTTTTCAAAAAACTGTATTTTAAATCACGGTAAGGGTGGATTTAGGTTAAATTGTTACAGGAGTAGGATATATTGTTACATGCTTTATATCCTTTTTTTAATCTAGATATCATTTTTGTTCTGGAGACTGTTAGTTTCTTTTTGGATTACCAAACACATTGAAAAATTTTCACCTAATGAGTCCTAATTATGAGCTACAATTACCCAACATTCATCCAGCTTTTAAAAACCATTGTTTTTTCTTTGGTTTTCTTTTTAGGGAGTCACGATGTTTTTGCTCAGGCACCAACGACGCCCTCTTCTAATCTCAATATTTCGAATATTGATGGGGACAGGTTTTATGCAAGTTTTACCCGTGGAAATGGTGCAAGAAGGATAATCATCGCCAGCACCAGTCCTGTAACTGCTGTTCCAGTCAACGGGGCAGATTACCTGGCAGGGAATTATGGTCTTGGAAACGAGATTTCTCAGGGACAATTTGTGGTTTACAATGGGACAGCAAATCAAACCTGGATTTATGGTTTCAATCATTCAACCACTTATCATCTAAAAATCTTTGAATATAACGGAACCAATTTCACCACTGAATATCTTACGGCAGAATTTTTGGAAGGAAGTGCCACTACCCTTACTGCACCTACTGTTCAAGCGAGTGCGCTTACTTTCAGTAATGTAACGGGTTCAGGCATGTCACTTTCATGGACTAATGGTAATGGAAATGGGAGGGTGATTATCGGTAAAGCTGATGGACCTGTGGATGCAGAACCACAGGATTTGACCAATTATGGAGGTGGTTCGGGTTCGTTTACGAACGGCACCAATTTAGGCAACGGTAATTTTGTGCAATATTCCGGTGGAGGTTCGGGTACAAATCTCAGCGGACTTGATCCGAGTAGGACCTATCATTTTGCCATTTTTGAGTACACCGGAAGTAGTGGAAGGGTT
>NZ_JBGSXS010000268.1:0-8012 GCF_041751335.1 Aquiflexum sp. | reverse complement strand
GCTGTCATTTTGAAAAACAGATATTACTCCTCTTTGCTCCACAATGAAAATCCTATCACCTACATGTTGGAAATCAACAGGTCTGTTAAAGGTAAGGCTAGGGAAAGCTTCTTTTAATATAATTGGCCCTTGATCGACTGGCTCTTGATCTTGATCATCATTTTCCATTTCCTGAAAGCAGGAAAAATTAAATAATAAAAGTATTAAGAATGTGAAATGGTAAAATTTTGAAATATTCATTTTGATGTTCATTGGTACTTAATTGGAAACGATTACAACGTGATTTAGTTGAACTAGTTTCCAATTAACATGCCAAGGTACATTTTTGATCCATCGGATAATGAAAATCAAGGTCGATAAATATCGTTCATCCCTACGGGACTTTCCACAATGTCAACTCCTGAGATCCACTGGTTGAAACCGGTGGCTATTATATCTTTCTTGCCTCTGGCACTTGGTATCACCCGAAAAGTACTTAAATAGTCCCTTAGGGACAACCGATTTTATAGCCATGGGTTTTAACCCATGGTTAAGGTAAATAGAAGTCAAACCAAAGTCCCATAGGGACGGACCATTTAAAATAGACCGAAGGACGTCTCCCCTCCCTGGAACACCTTACCTATGTTCAATTCTAAACAATAAAAAGGTTCAAATAACCCCTCATGGCTTGATAATCGTCCCGTCTGCTTTTCGGATTGTCCAGCTTGATTTGGTGGTCATGGGGTATTTGGCTGCCAATTTTTCATTGACTTCCACACCAAATCCCGGGGCTTCATTGACGGACATATAGCCATTGTTCATGGTCGGGCAACCGGGAAAAACCTCTCTTAATTGATCTGAAAATTGGGCGGCTTCCTGTATGCCAAAATTCCAAATGGCATAGTCCATATGGGCTTGGGCTGCATGACCAACAGGTGATACGTCTCCGGGTCCATGCCAAGCGGTGTCAATTCCATAAAATTCCCCAAGTCGGGCAACTTTCATCGCAGGTGTCAAACCGCCTATTTGGGAAACGTGTATCCTGATATAATCAAACCAATGATTGACCATGGGATTTTTGAATTCATTGACATTGTTGAATAATTCCCCCATGGCGATGGGTACTGAGGTGGTTGCCCGGAGTTGTTTGAACCATTCCATGTTTTCAGGAGAAAAGGGGTCTTCTATAAAAAAGGGATCATATTGTTCCACATTCTTGATGAGATTAATGGCATCAATAGGCCTGACCCTTTCATGGATATCATGTAGAAGTTCCACTTCAGCCCCACAGACTTTTCTGACCACTTCAAACATTTTAGGAACAGATTGGAGATAAACCCTCTGATCCATATACCCATCTGTTTCTTTTGCAAATCCCGCTTTTTTAAAATCCGGTGTCCCCGAAATCCCCGCACCTCCATATCCCCCCTGCTGGATTCGGACATATTTGTAGCCTTGATCCATGAATTTTTGCACATCAGAAGCCACCTCTTCGGCAGTCTTCCCGTTGGCATGGGCATAGCATGGGATGGCAAAACGACATTTCCCACCCAGCAATTGGTACACCGGCATATTGGCTCGTTTTCCTTTTATATCCCATAATGCCTGATCCAGGCCACTTAATGCATTGTTCAGCACAGGGCCATTTCGCCAATAAGAACTTACATAAGCTGACTGCCACATATCTTCAATATTGTCCACGTCTTTTCCTTCGCAAAATTCATTCAAGTATTCTATTGCCGGTAGCACTGCAAAAGCCCTTTGGGTAAAAGTAGCACATCCATAACCGTATAGACCCGGTTCGGAAGTTTCAACCTTTACAACAATCAGGTTTGAGCCACTTGGTCTTGTTGTAATGGCTTTTACACTCTTGATGGTGATAGGTGCCATTCCATTTGAGTAGGATGGGGTTTCTTTCATTTCCTTGGCAGATACATCTGATATTCCTCCAAATATCCCTAAAGCCCCTACTGCTGACCCGAAGCCCAATCCCTTTAGCACCTCTCTTCTCCCGACTATTTTGTGATTTCTCTTTACATCCATTTGTTTATTGTTTTGATTGTAAATGTTTCTTTGATATGAAAAATGATTTTGATACAATCTAACATTAAACAAGACTTTGTCCAATCCTTATTTTACCAAATGGAAACATAACAGAAGATTTATTCTCTATTTACTAAAACAAGTCCTTATCTTTAATTTCAATACCTATAATCTAATCTAACAAATCATCCAAAAAGCTATGAACAAGAATATGCTTTTTCTCCTGATTGCATTTTCATTAAATATCCCGGTATTAGCGCAAACTGACGAAATCAAAGTGATGAGTTACAATATCTGGAATGGGTTTGATTGGGGAAAAGACAAGGAAAGGGAAGAGGCCATGGTCAAATGGCTGCAGGAACAGGATGCCGATGTGATCGGTTTTCAGGAACTGAATGGTTTCACTCCCGAAAAACTACAGGAGCTTGCTTCACAATGGGGACATCCTTTTTCCATATTGCTCAAAGAAGATGGTTATCCAATCGGCATTACCTCCAAAACACCCTTGGTACTGAAAACCAAAATAATCGGCGGGATGTGGCACGGTATGCTACATGCCCAAACATGGGGAATTGATTTTTTAGTGGTTCATCTAAGTCCTCAAGATTGGCAGTTTAGAAGAAGGGAAGCGGAATTGCTTTCAGCATATATAGAAAATGTGCTGATGCAAACCGGTCAGGAAAAGTATATGGTGTTGGGGGATTTCAATGCCCATAGTCCTTTTGATATCAATTTTGATAGTACCAATCCTTCAGAGCTTCTTTTAGCCCGAAAAGCCGATAGTGTTCGGTTGGTAGAAAAAGGTAAAGAAGCCTTTATCAATCTTAGAAATAATTCTATAGATTATAGTGTGATGGCAAAATTCCTGTCCCTGCCGCTCATTGACGTGGTCAGGCCAAATGTTCCCGAAGCCAAATTAAAATCCTTTCCTACCCCATTGGTAACAGGCGAAATGGATCCCGCTGAAAAAGCTACCTATCAAAAAAGAATCGATTACATTATGGTCAGTCCATATTTTGAGGATAAAATAATCCATGCTGAAATTATCAATTATGGGGAAACAGAAAGACTGTCTGATCATTTTCCAGTGATAGCAGTTTTTGGAAACAAGTAAAGAAGATGTCTTGTAAGTTCTATTTCAAGTCCTTTTTCCTTCTGTCGGAATAAGTGGTATTTAAGTATGTATAAATTTTCTCAAAAGTTTCTCTGTTGAACCGCGTGTTCACGTGGTGCCACTTACCACTTTCAAGCTCAATGTTAATCGAATACACCTTACCTATCCAGAGGAAATTCGCTTCCTGAATGTTCCAACCTTTCAAGTCTTGGTTGAGGTTGATTTTCTTTTTCCGCATTGGATAATGAAATTCCATGTTATCTCCCAACAGTCTGATATCTGAACTTCTCCTTGTAAAATATACTATTGGCAAAAAAATCACCGCAATCAAAAAACCCACAATAGCAACACCGATAAAAATTTCCATATTAGTTTGTTTTCTTTCAAAGAAATAAAACAAAGTCGGTGCCAAAGGTTCAATACAATTGTGGAGTTGGTTCAATAATCATTTCCCATCAAACTCTCCAAGACAGACTGCTGCCAAACCGGTGAGGCAGAGTAAAAGCGGTCCATCCTTAATCCTGTAGCCGCCATTTCGTCCAACACAGGGGTTTGCAAATAAGGATGTCCATTGTAGCCCACTTCATCCCATCCTTGGTCATCTCCCATCAAAAGGATGATATTGGGAAGTTTGCTATCGGTGGTTTCGTTATGAACAGTTTGGCAGGAATAGGTTATCCCTATTGCCAAAAGAATAATTGAAAGAAGTGAGTGGTTGGTGAATTTTATCATATTGGTTTTATTTTCTGGGAACAAAAAGAACTGCATCAGCCACCACGATTCCATCAGCACCTTTACTTGATATTTCAACAAAAGCTTCTTTACCCTCAGACAATTCGTATTGTCCTAAATAAACCCATTCGCCAGAAGTCTGCCCTTCTACCCTGATATCTTCCTCTTTGACCATGATTTCTTTTTCTGTATTTCCGTCAAAAAGAATGACATTGGTTTGATTGCTTACCTCCTTGGTTCTAGAAAAATAAATATAGGCATCATACATTCCCGGTTCTTTGATGTTAGGCACAAATCGAACCGAATTGTCTTCCGTCCCTTTGGATAAATCTTTTAGAAAACTGGGACCATATCCCCCATAGGTCTGCCGTTCCCAATTCCCTTTGATCTGCACACTTTCAGCATCATCGTTGTCCACCAAAATCTCAGCAGTGCCTCCATCAGCCAGTGGATTTTCTTTCAGGATTTTTTGCAGTTCCTTGACATTTACCTCATGAACTGAAATATTTTGATCAATCGCCAGACAAGCAGCCACTGCAGAAGACTGTGCCAATACCATAAATACCGGTTCCATCCGGATTGAGCCAAAGGCGATGTGACTGGCAGAAAGTGCTGCTGGAACAAAAAGATTTTTAACTTCCTCCTTTTTGGGAATCAGGGACCTGTATGCAATGGGGTAAGGACCAAAACCTCCTATCTCCACATTCCCTTCGTTTTTCACCATTTTTTTACCGTCCTTTTCGATCACTACCCTTTGGATATTGTGGGAGTCCATGGTATAGGCCGCCATTCCTACACCGTCTTCCACCACTTCAGTGCCCACACAGTTGGCCTCAGTCATCACATATTCCCCCACCATTCTTCGCACCTCTCTGACATACAATTGGGGAGACCAATTCCCGTTTTCAGCATACTCATCTTTTGGATAGCCCCATTCCTGAACAAAATCCTGAAGTTCCTTGGGAACCCTTGGATCAGTTTTGTAGAAATAAAGGAGGGATTTGGTATAAAATTCATGGTTTTTCACTATTTGCTTTCTCTTCTTATAATCAGCTTGAGGATATTCATAATTCATCCCGATCATATCTGTAGAAAATGCCCCTCTGTTGTTGATATCCGTTTTTTGGTTTGGCATTTTGCTCCAGATAAAATATTCATTTATTTTTCTCATGTCCGGTTGGGCTTCAAAAACCCTGACCAAAAGTTCAAACATCGTGGAATCATAACCTTTAGGTCGGGTGATTTCAATCCGGTTGGCTGGATTGTTTGTTAGACATATTCTAAAATTATAGGCCTGAACTTTATCGTCTCCAGTTCCGTCCTGTTCCAATTGATGCTCGCTAATGCCCCATAGCAATCCGCTGTCAGGATCACCTTTTTTTCGGTATGGATCCACACCATTAGGGAATTGATGTCCATTCATCAACTGCACCCCATTGTAGGTTTCTCCATATTGTGCATTGGGTTCCCTTCCTACCGTGTAGGTCACTCCGGACTTAGCCATCAAATCTCCTTCATAGGTGGCGTCGACAAACATTTTACCTTTTACTTTAAGCTTAGATGATGCGGTATCTGCAACATTTTCAAGTTCGATTTCCCTGATGTATCCATCCTGTTTCTCCACATTGATCAGTTGATGTTCATAATGAACTTTGATACCTGCCCTATCAAGATAGTCCTGAAAAACAGATTTGGCCACACTGGGTTCGAAGATCCACTGTTCGAGTTTGCCATAGTGTTTGCCTAATCTCCTATAAAAATCCCTTGACAGACCGGTCACTGCATATTTATTTCCTATATCCGTATAACCCAAACCACCCGTAGTCAAGCCTCCCATATGGTTACCTGGCTCTATCAGGATTACTGATTTACCCATGGTCTTAGCCGTGTAAGCAGCAATGACCCCTGCTGAGTTGGCCCCATAGATGACCACATCGTAGGTATTGGATTCTTCCGATCCTTCTCGAGAACAACCAAAAATTAACAGGAATAAGAAAAATGATGAAATGAGGAGGGGATTTTTCATATAGGATTAAGTTCAATTAGGTTAATAACTGGTTGGAAATTAAATTATTTTTCAAGTTGGTTTTCCACCGGCACCAAACTGGCTTTGTGCTGTGCCAATATCTTCCTGATTTCTAATATCACCTCAGGGTGATCTGCGGCTATATTGAACCTTTCTCCCGGATCCACATTCACATTATACAGCAAAGGCTCATCCAATATGGTGGCATTACTTTCCAAGGGAACCGGAGGATTGGTGACCGGATGGGCTGTTGGGTTGCCATATTCCAACTGGGTGATGAAATGGGCTTTATAGTTGCCGTTGCGGATAGCATAAACCTGCTGTCCATGGTAATAGAAGACCGTCTCTCTAATTCCCTCGCCTGTTCCCATCAACAACGGTGTAATATCATAACCATCATATATCCGGTCTTCGGGAAGTTTGGTACCTGAAAGGGCACAAAAGGTGGGCATTAAATCCATGGTGGTTCCCATGTCCGTCACCACTGCCGGTCGGATGTTTCCAGGCCACCAAAAAATTGTTGGCACACGCATGCCCCCTTCAAAGGTTCCTCCTTTGGCACCCCTCAGGAGGCCCGCTGTTCCTCCATGGGTTTTGAAAGTATGCCAAGGACCGTTGTCTGAAGTAAATACTACCAACGTATTTTCAGCTAACCCTTCCTGCTTTAAGGTTTCCAAAATTTGCCCTACCGACCAGTCGATTTCTTCTATCACATCTCCATAAATTCCTCCTACGGAAACGTCTTTGAATTCCTCGGAACGGAACAAGGGTATATGGGGCAGGGAATGGGCCAGGTAAATGAAGAACGGGCCATTATCTTTTAGACTATGGATTTTTTCTACTACCTCTTCGGTATAGCGCTTGGTGATGGTTCTTTGGTCGGCAGGCCTTTCGACTTCTTTGTCATCCCTTAAAATCGGCACATTGTAGGCCTGAAATCTTTCATTTTCGGCCAAGGTAAAGTGGTCTGTTTTCTCCACTTTGTCCATGTCATTGGAATAGGGTATTCCAAAATAGCTATCAAAACCATGGTCGGTGGGAAGGTATGGTGACTGGTGTCCCAGGTGCCATTTGCCCACCGCGGCAGTTTGGTAACCATTCACCTTTAAGGCCTTGGCAATGGTGATCTCTGTTTGGGGAAGCCCACCGTTGGAGTCAGGAAACAATACCCTTCTTTTGTCACTGCTCATACCGGACCGAATGGGCAACCTGCCCGTAAGCAGGCCTGCACGGCTGGGCGTACATACCGGGGCGGCCACATAAAAATTCGTCCATTTTTGTCCCTCAAAGGCCATCATGTCTAAGTTAGGTGTTTTGTAGCTGGGGTGACCGAAGACCCCCAGGTCTCCATAGCCCAGATCGTCCGCAAATATCACGATGATATTGGGTGAGTCTGTTTTCTCTTTTTCCTTATCGGAAATGCCAAAGCAAGACAATGTGGCCGATCCGATTAAAAGCAAAAATACAATAGCAAGAGATTTTGGGTCAGGTGTTTACATGATCTTTTAATTTAGATCATATATTTTGTCTCAACAAATAAACTTCCTGTAATCTTTCTGATTTAAACCAATCTACAACTTTTCCTCCAACACCATCACCTGTCCGTCTGCTTTCAGTTTTTCCTGTAATTTTTCATAAGGCAAATCCTGAACAGGAAGATTTTCATCTATTGCCAAAGCTGCGGCAGTGGCAGCAGACTGGCCCAAAATCATAAAAACCGGTTCCATTCTTATGGATCCAAAGGCGGTATGGGAACTTGAGACACAAACTGCTACCAACAGGTTTTCGCATTCCGATTGTTTGGGCGTTAGTGACCGGTAAGCAATGGGGTAGGGGCCAAAGCCGCCCACTTCCACATTGCCTTCGTTCTTGACCTGTCCGTTCACCACAATCCGCTGAATATTGTGCGAATCCATGGTGTAGGCGGCCATGCCCACGCCGTCTTTGACCACCTCTTTCCCCTGGCAGTTGGCCTGGGTCATGACGTAGTCGCCCACCAGGCGGCGTACTTCCCGTACGTATACCTGCGGCGACCAATGTCCGTTCTCTACGTATTCATCTTTGGGGTAGCCCCATTTGAGCATTTCTTGCTGCATAGCGGCAGGTGCGCGCGGATCG